>JASHSY010000406.1 GCA_030040825.1 Xanthobacteraceae bacterium | reverse complement strand
CGACCCCAAGCTATGTGATCGGCAAGGATTTGGTGGTTGGAGCGGTCGGTCTCGCGGCTCTCAAAGGCCAGATCGACACGGCGCGCAAGCAAGTGGCTAATTGAGCCGGACGCATCGAATTCGCCAGGCCGTCCCCGGGCAAAAAATACATGCGGTTGGCGAATTGCCCGCCGCCTATATCAAGGGTAGCGTTACGTTCGAGGGTGGACTTGCCGCAAAGTTTTAGCTCGCCTGCAAGGCTGTCCGATGGCAAAGGGACGGCGCAGTGCAATTGGCTTGGCCGTTGCGCTCATTTCGGCGATGGTAACGCTATCGCCAATTGCTCCGGCGCGGGCCGGCTGCAGTTTCGACGACATCCTCAACGCCGTTGAAAATACGATCGGCAGTGTCATTAACGACTCCTGTCTGACCACATGTGGCGACCCCGTAACATGCGCAGCAGTGATCGAGACCGACGTGGTTCTTGCCGCTGTTTCAGCCCAAGCCAATCAATCCGCCGTCAATGACTTTTGCAGTGCGGTTTCGAGTCTCCTGAACGAGGTCAACAGCAAGGCCGATAACGCCAGTACAGTTGTCAGTGCCTTGCAGAAAGTGGTTGGCTCTTCGGGCGGCGGGCGCTTGAGTGACCTGTCGTCCGCTGTATCGTCAATCGCCAATCCCTTGGGCGTCGCTGAATGCGCTTGCGGCCTTAAGCAGGGCTTCGGCCAGCTCGGGGCGGATCTGTTGTGCGTCGCCGGTTGACCCGGCCGATCGAACATTATGTCCGGCCCAGCCCGTCCTCGCGTGTGCCGATAAAGGCTGCGCCATCGCTTGCGCCGGTCTGGCGCTTCAATCGGAATTGGGCGCAACAATTCGCGGGCGGGCGCTGATCGAGCAACGACACCTTGTCGTCAATGGCCTCCGGCATGACCCGGAAGGCTAGTTCCCCGGCCGGACATCTGACGGGACCGACAAATAAAAATCCCATCGAACGGAAGAAAGCAAAGGACACAGTCGCAGAATGAGCCGCCGATGATTACCGCCAGAAAGAAGTCTTTTCCCGCAGCTGCCAAGTTGTCTTTCGCGCTCACGTGCAAGTAACGACCACGCCTCGGCCATATCCTCTTGCTGCTTCTTATGAAGTTGATCGAGCGTCCCGCCGATGTTGAAACCAATAGTCGGGCTCGCGAACTGCCGGAGCCATTGCGGAAACCGTAATCGGATCAGTGGAATTGATGGTTCAGTGGTGGGACGGGTGAATATGTTTGGTCAGCCGCCTTCCTCAGCTCAGTTTCGTCTACCTTGCTTCCATTTATGTCTTCGATCCAAACCTCCAACCCGTCCTTCCGCCATTGATCCACTTTGAAAATGGCGTACTTGGGATCGTCGGAAATTACTTCCATGGTCTGTTTGGCGCTCTTAGCTTTGATTTTCCAAGTCACAAGATCACCTCTCGCGGCTAAGTAATCTCTATTAGCACGAACCGGCTTACCGATCCGGCGCGTTCTTGGGCATGCAGCAAAGTCGGAAGCCGTCCGGCGTTCGCTTTAGTCTTGGGGTCTACCTCGATAAAGCGGGCCTCAGCCCCAGCCTTGTAAAGCGCAATCCGCGCCGCGAGTGAACCCGCCAGCGGTGAAAAGTAAAGCGCCAGTTTTGGGATTTACCCGGTGGACACGCGTACAGGCCGTTGGGGGCGGTAACACGGGGCGGTATGGCGGCCTAGATCAGTTTCAGCCCTTTTAAGCTCGCATGGCCTTGTTTACCAACGATGATGTGGTCATGCACGGAAATGCCGAGTGGATTGGCCACCGTGATGATCTGCTGCGTCATCTGGATATCGGCACGTGACGGCGTCGGATCGCCGGAGGGGTGATTGTGCACCAAAATGATGGCGGTGGCGGACAGTTCCAGCGCGCGCTTGACCACTTCGCGCGGATAGACCGGCGTGTGATCGACTGTGCCGGTCTGCTGCACCTCGTCGGCAATGACCTGATTGCGTTTGTCGAGGAAGAGCACCCGGAACTGCTCGCGGTCCTCGAAGGCCTGCGCAGTGCGGCAATAATCGAGCACTGCCGACCAGGATGACAGCACCGGCCGCTTTTTAACCTCGCCACGAATAAGCCGGCTCGCCGCCGCCTGCACGAGCTTGAGTTCGGTAATGCTGGCCGGACCCAATCCCTTGACCTGAGCGAGCCTGGCTTCCGGCGCCGAGATAACCTCGGCGAACGATCCAAAAGTGGCGATCAGGGTCTTGGCCAGCGGCTTGAGGTCGCGCCGCGGCAAGGCGCGGAACAAGACCGCCTCCAACAATTCATAGTCCGACAGCGCCTCGGCGCCGGCCTCGCGGAACCGTTCGCGCAGCCGTTCCCGGTGGCCGTAATAATGGGGTGGGGCCTCGGCCAGCCCACCTTCAGTCTCACCCTCGCCCTCGCGCTTCTTTTCCAGCATCGGAATTTGCACGCAGCTATGCCGACGGCACTCCGCCGTTACCGGCGGCTACAAGGATGACCGGATTACGGTATTTTGCAATCAGAAACCGGGAGGATGGCATGACAGCGAAAGCTTTGGCCAAAGCCGGCAGCTATTCTTACTTGCCGCTCGAACGCGTGGTCTTCGGCCGCCCGGCTGCCGAGGCCGTACTGGAAGAGACGGCACGCATTGGCGCGGCGCGGGTGTTCGTGGTGGCTTCAAAGAGCCTGGCCCGCAACACGCCGGTCGTCCGTGCCATCGCCGCCGTGCTCGGTTCCCGCTACGCCGGCTTGTTCGACGGCTGCGTCCAGCACAGTCCGCGCGCAAGCGTTGTAGCCGCAGCGCAGGCGGTGCGTGCGGCTTCACCGGACCTTATTCTGACGGTCGGTGGCGGTACCGCAATCGATACCGTCAAAGTTCTGCAAATCTGCCTGGCACACGGCGTCGAAACCGCCGAAGGGCTCGACGGTCTGCATATCTCCATCAGCAGCGACGGCAAGCGGCACGTGCCGGACGTCAAGCCTTCGCCGGTGCGCCAAGTGGTGGTCCCGACCACATTGTCCGGCGCCGAATTCTCCAACCTTGCCGGCATCACCGACGAGCGGATTCGCCAGAAACATTCGTTCGTCGGTCCGGATGTCGGGGCGCGTTCGGTTATTCTCGATCCGGAGATCACGCTGCACACGCCCGAATGGCTCTGGCTATCGACCGGCGTGCGTGGCGTCGATCATGCGGTCGAGACGATCTGCTCGATCGAAGCGAATCCTTATTGCGACGGTCTGGCGTTGCATGCCTTGCGGTTGTTCGCGCAAGCGCTGCCGCATCCGGACGATCTGGCGGCGCGGCTTTTGTGCCAGCAAGCATCCTGGCTTGCCGCTTCGTCGATCGCCCGCGTTCCCTATGGCGCGAGCCACGGCATCGGTCACGTGCTCGGCGCATTTGCCGACGTACCGCATGGCCATACGTCGTGCGTGATGCTGCCGCATGTGATGCGCTACAACGCTCCGGCCACGGCGGACAAACAGCGGATGATCGTTGAAGCTCTAGGCCAAACCGATGAACCCGCCGCCGACACCATCGCCGCCTTGATCGCCTCGCTCAACCAGCCGGCGACCTTGCGGGCGGTCGGCGTCAAACGCGAGCAATTGCCGAAGATCGCCGAAGCGGCGATGTTCAATCAGTGGGTGCGCACCAATCCGCGGCCGATCAGCTCACCCGACGACGTGATGCAGATTCTGGACGCCGCGTGGTGACGGCGATGGTGCGGCCGGGCTAATAGCTTGGCGCAAACGCCCACTCGCCCATAAACGTCCGATGGACGTAAAGCGCCACGCAAATATGGCCCCCGGGATGAGGAACTTTGCAAGCGAAAGCAATCGCATCAACAATCCCCCGGCGCAACGTCCTGCCGAAAACAATTGCGGCTTGCGTGCGTAGTAAATTCGCCAATTTAATTATTAATGTCGGCGTGCGGCGTGATGATCGCGACAGTTTTGCAACCGCCAAGGAGCGGGCTGCGCTGATCCTGACAAGCAAGTAAGCCGCGGCATGGCTACAGAGCTGAACTCTCCGCGCCCGGAAACGCAGATCAAGCCGCTTTGCGTGAAAACCGCCGCTCAGCCCTTATAGGGAGGCTTGGTGTAACCCTTAGGCGAGAGCGTAAATACCTCGACGCCGGTCTCGGTCACCCCAACCGAATGTTCGAACTGTGCCGATAGCGACCGGTCGCGGGTCACCGCCGTCCAGCCGTCGGACAGCACTTTCACATGCGGGCGGCCGAGATTGATCATCGGTTCGACCGTGAAGAACATTCCGGACTTGAGTACGATTCCCTCACCCGGCCGGCCGACATGCACAATGTTCGGCTCGTCGTGGAATAGCCGGCCCAGGCCGTGGCCGCAGAAGTCGCGCACCACACTCATATGCTGGGCTTCGACAAAGCTCTGGATCGCGTGGCCGATGTCGCCGGTGGTGGCGCCGGGCTTGATGACGGCAATGCCGCGCATCATCGCTTCGTAGGTGACGTCGATCAGGCGCTCGGCGCGGCGGGGAATTTCGCCGATCGCATACATACGGCTCGAATCGCCGTGCCAGCCGTCGACAATGAGCGTCACATCGACATTGACGATGTCGCCTTCGCGCAACGGTTTCTCCGACGGAATGCCGTGACAGACCACGTGATTGACCGAGGTGCAGGTGGCTTTGCGATAACCGCGATACATCAAGGTCGCCGGCGCGGTGCCGTGGTCGTTGCCGAACTCATAGACCAACCGGTCGATGCGGTCGGTGGTGACGCCGGGCCGGATCTCGTCGGCCAGCATGTCGAGACATTCGGCCGCCAGCCGCCCGGCCTTGCGCATGCCGGCGAAGGCCGCGGGCCCATAGACCTTGATCTGTCCGGTTTTGCGTAGCGGCGCGACGGCCGCATCGACGTAGGTCATGGGACTTGAGCTTTAGCCGCAATGAGGGCGGCCGGAAGCCGCTGGCGACAATGTAAGCATAGGCGCGGGCAACGCAAGCAATCCGCGCCGCTGGCTACCGCCAAATTAGCCGCTGACGATTGGAACCGGCGCCGCGATCTCGATGCCGTCCAGCGTGACTTTGCAGCGCCATGCCAGCACCTCGACCCCGAGTGCGCGGGCACGGTCGAAAGCCGCCGCATAGCCGGGATCGATGTCGCGGGCGATGCTAAAGCGCTCCGCCGACGGAATCTGGATAACAAAGAGAAGCATGGCACGAGCGCCGGTGGCGAGCACGCTGGACAGTTCACGCATATGCTTGGCACCTCGCAGAGTCACGCAGTCGGGAAATTCGGCAAGCCGCGGCTTGCGCATCAGGTGGACGTTCTTGATTTCGAGATAGCAAGGCCGCCGCGCCGGGTCTTCGAGCAGGAAATCGACCCGCGAGTTCTGGCCATATTTTACCTCGCGCCGGACGATTGGGTAATTGCGCAATTCCGGGATCAATCCGGCCGCGAGTGCGTCGGCGACCAACTGGTGCGGCTGGCCGGTATTGACGCCGACGATTTCCGGCCCACTGCCAAGGTCGGTCTCCACCAGCTCCCAGGTATGCGGATATTTGCGCAGCGTGTTGCCGGAATCGGACAACCATATCCGCGACAGCGGCCGGTCGAGACCGGTCATCGCTCCCGGATTGGCGACGTGGACGGTCATCACCTCGCCGGAAGGCAGCACCACGTCGGCGAGAAAGCGCTTATAGCGGCGGGCAAGCGTCGCCTCGATGAGTGTCGAGCTAAATCGCATGACCGCCATTTAGCACGGGAAACGCTTTTGTGCGCTTCACCGCGCGATGCTCCCGCCGAGTTCGTCGTCGATGTGGGCGCGGATAATGGCATCGAAGGAATTTTCGGCTTTGAAACCGAGCGCGATCGCCCGGCGGGCGTCGAAGCGGGCCGGCCAGCCGCCGACAATGCGGGCAATCAGCGGGTCCGGCAGGCGGCGGATGCGGGCCGCTACTTTATCGCCGGCAATCCGCCGCAGCGCCGCAATCTGTTCGGCGACCGTGCAGCAAAGCCCGGGCATGGTGAGGTTGACCCGCGGGCCGACGGCCTTTGGCTCGAGTGTTGCCGCGTGGATGAGAAAGCCTGTCGCCGCGCGCGGGCTGGCGTGCCAGTTGCGCACGCTGTCGTCGACCGGCAATACCGCTTCCTCGCCAGCGAGCGGCTCGCGGATAATCGACGAGAAGAAGCCGGATGCCGCCTTGTTCGGCTTGCCGGGCCGCACCACGATATTCGGCAGCCGGATGCCGATCCCGTCGAGGAAGCCGCGCCGGGTATAATCGGCGAGCAAAAGCTCGGTCATCGCCTTTTGCGTGCCGTAGCTGGTGAGCGGCGTCACAAAGAATTCGTCGGGGATCGTGTCGGGAAACGGCGCACCGAACACCGCGATCGATGAAGCGAAGATAACCCGCGGGTGGTAATCGTCGCCGACGGTGCGGATCGCATCGAGCAGCGCGCGCGAACCATCGAAGTTGACGTGGATGCCTTTGTCGAAATCAAGCTCGGCCTCGCCGGAAACGACTGCGGCGAGGTGGAAGACGACATCCGGCCGCCCGGCAACGGCGTTGCGCGCAACGGTCGAATCGGCGAGATCGCCGGCGATGGCGTCGAACTTGCCGGCGAATTTTTCCGGCCGCTGCGGCGTGCCCGCCACGTCGAGCAGCGTGAGCTTTTCGACTGGCCTGCCGGCAAGCGCGCCGTCGGCGGCGAGCCGGGCGATGAGCTTGCGCCCGATCATTCCCGCGGCGCCGGTGATCAGAATGTGCATGGGGCAGGCTTTTTACAGCGCCATGCCGCCGTCGACGAGATGGGTGTGGCCGGTGATATAGCTCGATTCGTCGCTGGCCAGAAACAGCGTCAGGAAGGCGACTTCGTCCGCGGTGCCGAGCCGCCCCATCGGTTGGCGCGCGACGAAGTCCGCCCGCACGGCGTCGAGCGTCTTGCCGGTCTCCTGCGACACCACAGTGATGCGCTCGCCCAGCGACGGCGATTCGATCGTGCCCGGGCAAACGGCGTTGCAGCGGATGCCTTGCTTGATGAAATCGGCGGCTACCGCCTTGGTCAGCCCAATCACTGCGGCTTTGGTGGTGCCATAGACGTAGCGGTTCGGCACACCGCGGATCGAGGATACCGCCGAAGCGATGTTGATAATCGCCCCCTTTTTCTTCTCCAGCATGCCGGGCAGGAAAGTCTTGATCATCCGGTGCATGGATTTGACGTTAAGGTCGAAGGAAAAATCCCAGTCCTTATCGGAGCAATCGAACACCGTGCCCTGGTGCACATAGCCGGCGCAATTGACCAGAATATCGAGTGGGCCGAATTCGCGGACGATGTCGCGGCTGAACGCGTCGATATCGTCTTGCGCGCGGACGTCGAGCTTGCGCAATTTACCGCGCAGGCCGGTGAGCTTGTTGGGATCGAGATCGGTGGCGATCAGGCGCGCCCCTTCGGCGGCGAATTTTTCCGCAATCGCGCGGCCGATGCCCTGACCGGCGGCGGTGACCAGCGCGACTTTGCCGTCCAGTCGGTTACTCATGACTGCCTCGAAGTTGTCGTTGCGTTCATTTCGGCCAAGCTGAGCTTCTGCCGGCCGTCCCGATCGAAATTATCCGGATCGAGCCAGCGTTCGAAATTGCGTTTGCGCGACGGCCATTCGCTGTCGAGCATGGAGAACCAGGCATTGTCGCGGTTGCGGCCCTTGGCGATCATGTATTGGCGAAATGTGCCCTCGTACACGAAGCCGTAGCGCAACGCCGCGCGCCGGGATGCTGCATTGAGTGCGTCGCATTTCCATTCGTAGCGCCGGTAGCCGAGCGTCTCGAACACGTAACGCGCCAGCAGGTATTGAGTTTCTGTGCCAAGCCGCGTGCGTTGCAATGCCGGCGAATAGATCACGTAGCCGACTTCGATAACCCGATGTTCGGGAACGATACGCAACAGCGTCACGCAGCCAATTGCACGGTCGGCTAGGTCGATGATCGCGTAGGCATAGGGATCGTCAGCCGCCGCGCGCTTGGCAATAGCAAGCGAAAACTCTTCGAAATTCGCGAACGGCCCGTCCGATCCAATATAAGTCCAGACTTGGTCCTGACCGGCAAAAACCTTCCATAGCTCGGTTGCGTGATCCGGCCTGAGCTTTTCGAGGCGGCCATAATTCCCCTTCAGCGTCACCGGTCCCGGACGCGGAGCCGGAGCGATATTTTCGACCGGCAGGCCAACCGGCTGGCCGGTCTGCGGATGCGGTTCGGACGACGCGTCTGGCGGCATACTCACTGCGACAGCTTCTTGCGATCCGCGCTGAAGAACTTGTTCAGCTCTTGATTGGTGACGAGCCCGGCGAAGCCGTCGAATTTGCCTTCTTGGGCGATCTCGGTGGCGGTGCGGATGAAAGCGTGCATCGCCACCCGCGCCAGCGAGCCGCCAACACTGATCCGGCGCACGCCCATCGCCGCGAGGTCATTCACGGTGAAGCCGAACGCACCGCCGCCGAGAAAATTGATCGGCTTGGGCGCCACGGCCTTGACCACTGCCTCGATCTGTTCGCGCGTTCTGATGCCGGGCGCATAGAGGCAGTCGGCGCCGGCGTCCTTATAAGCCTTGAGCCGGCGGATGGCGTCGTCGAGATCGTATACGCCGCGGATGAAATTCTCGGCGCGCGCGGTGAACACGACGTCGCCGCCGGCACGGTCGATCGCCGTGCGCGCGGCTTTGACGCGCGCAACCGACAGGTCGAAGTCATAGAGCGGTGTTTCGCTTTTCGGCGAATCCTCGACCGAAAGTCCGGCGACGCCAGTCGCGATGCACTTCGTCACGTTGGCGGCAACGCCATCGGGATCGTCGGCAAAACCATTTTCAAAGTCGGCATTGAGCGGCACGTCGGTTGCCGCCGCCATTTCGCGATAATGGGCGAGCACGTCGTCAAGCTTTTGCCCACCGTCGGGGAGCCCCAGCGAATGGGCGTGGCCGGAGCTGGTGGTCGCCAGCGCCGGAAAGCCTAATCCTTGCAGATAACGCGCGGTGCCGATGTTCCACGGATTGGGAATGACGAAGCAGCCCGACTCGTGCAGCTTGCGGAAGACTTTGCGCTTGTCGGCAACGGATGGACGCGAACTCATCTCAAAATTCCCGGCAGGACCAATGGAAACGAACGTCAATGACTGTCGCGCGGAACGTATTTCTGCGCAACCCGCTGATATTTGACCGCCGGTTCGAGCACCATTCCGTCGGCGAGTTGATCGACCAGGGCGCGCTGGATGTCCTGCCACGGCGTTTGGCTTTCCGGATAGCGATAGCCGCC
>JASHSY010000051.1 GCA_030040825.1 Xanthobacteraceae bacterium | reverse complement strand
CGCCGAGGTTTCCATTTCGTAGGTGAAGCTCGCGTCGTTGAGCCGGAGCTTGCCCATGGCGGCGCGCAAGGCTTCGAAATCGGCGGCATCGACCGGGAATAAGCCGCAGAACACCACCGGGATCGCCGGCCGAAAGCCGGGCAACGGCGCCGCCACCGGCTTCTTCTCGTCGGTGATGGTATCGCCAACGCGGGTGTCGGCCACTTCCTTGATCGAGGCGGTGAGGAAACCGATCTCGCCCGGCCCGAGTTCATCAAGCTCGACGCGTTTGGGCGTGAACACGCCGACGCGGTCGACCTCGTAAGCGGCGTCGGTGCCCATCATGCGAATGCGCTGGCCCTTTTTCAGGACGCCATCGACGACGCGGAACAGCACTACGACGCCGAGATAGGCGTCGTACCAGCTATCGACCAGCAGCGCTTTCAGCGGCGCCGTGGCGTCGCCCTTTGGCGGTGGCAGTTTGGTGACGATCGCTTCCAACACTTCCGGCACGTTCAGGCCGGTCTTGGCGGAAATCAGAATGGCGTCGGAGGCATCGAGCCCGATCACGTCTTCGATCTGCTGCTTGACCTTGTCCGGCTCGGCCGCGGGCAGATCGACCTTGTTGAGCACCGGAACAATTTCGAGGTTGTTGTCGATTGCCTGATAGACGTTGGCAAGTGTCTGCGCCTCGACGCCTTGGCTCGCATCGACCACAAGTAGCGCCCCCTCGCAAGCCGCGAGCGAGCGGTTGACCTCATAAGCGAAGTCGACATGACCAGGCGTGTCGATCAGATTGAGCACATAGTCTTTGCCGTCGCGCGCGCGGTATTTCAGCCGTACGGTTTGCGCCTTGATGGTAATGCCACGCTCGCGCTCGATATCCATCGAATCCAGCACCTGCTCGACCATTTCGCGGGCTTCGAGCCCGCCGGTAAGCTGGATCAGCCGGTCGGCGAGCGTCGATTTGCCGTGGTCGATGTGGGCAATGATCGAGAAATTGCGGATGTTTGCGATCGGGGCCGCAGTCATGCCGCGCAGATAACATCGGCGGTCGGCAGCGGCAAGCGGTCGTCCTTCGAGGCTTGGCGCTTGGCGCCAAGCACCCCAGGATGACGGACTTTGGATTACCGCTGCCGCCAGACGAAGGCGGCGCTGACCACGAAATTCCACACCGTGCCGATCGCCGCTCCGCCGAGGCCGGCGATCCACCAGGTGCTGTCGTAGTCGTAGATCCAGGTGGCGATGCCGACATTGGAGATTGCGCCGATGGCGCAAATCACCTGGAAGCGGATCAGCCCGGTGATGAAGTACCAGCCGGTGAGCCGCTGGTCGCGGTAGGTGAACAGGTTGTTGAGCACAAAATTCCAAGCGATGGCGCCGACCGTGGCGAGCGCCTGCGCCACGCCAAACGAAAACGCGGCGGCGACCAGCGCGCTTAAAATAGTAAGATGCACGGCGATGCCGGTCAGGCCGACGAGGCAGAACAGGAGAAACCGCGCCGACACCGCATCATTGGTGAGCTTCGCTGTCACCAGGGCAGCGAAGTCGAGCGCGATTTTGGAATCGAGCTTGCTCTCGCCATGCTGGCGCCGGCGAAAATCCGACGGCAGCTCGATCGTGCGCAACGTGCCGCCAGCGGTCGCAAGCATGTCGAGCAGAATTTTGAAGCCTTGCGAGGAGATCGCCGGTGCCAGCGCCTCGAAGGCATCGCGCCGGATCATGAAATGCCCGCTCATCGGGTCGGTCAGCTCGATGCCGAGCAGATGACGCACCAAGAGATTGGACCAGCGGCTCACGCGTGAGCGTTGCGCCGACAGTTCTGCGGCGGTTCCGCCGTCCAGGTAGCGGCTGGCCACCACCAGATCGGCGCGTCCGGCGCGCAGATTTTCCAGCATCGGGACAAGCGTGGCCTCATCGTGTTGCAAGTCCGCATCCATGACGGCGACATAACGGGCCTGGCTCGCGAGCATGCCTTCCAGGCAAGCCCCGGCAAGGCCGCGGCGGCCAATGCGCCGAATGCATCGCACCCGACCGTCGCTCTCGCCGATAGTGCGCGCGGCCGCCGCGGTACCGTCGGGCGAGTTGTCATCGACAAAAATCACTTCCCAGTCGCACGACGCGAGCAAATGAGATAGCCGTTCCACCAGAATCGGAATGTTGGCCCGCTCGTTGAAGGTTGGCACAATGATGCTGAGTTCCGGCGCCGGACGCACGCCGGGCGCATCGGCAGTTGCAAGTGTGGCGGCGGAACTCGCCGTCGGAATATCGATCGCCGATTGAGACAAGCCCACGGCCCCTTGTTGCGCGGCACCCTTATTGCTCTATCCACGTGCTCAGGCTAGAGCATTCTCAAGCTATGGAAAATCCTCAGAGATTTGCGCGAAAGGCCGGCGGCGGCCAAGGTGGGAAAGCATAATCATGTCCCTAGCCGGACAGAATGCGGCCGATCGAATGCGCTCGCCGATCGGCGATTTTTTCGGCCGTCTCGGCCGCGCCACCGGGCGCTTCATCGATGAAACCTCCGAGCACCTTATCGTCTTGCTCATCCTCACCGGTTTCGTCGTGCTGTGGATGATCTTCTGGACCGTCTCGACCGCACCGATTGATATCCATATCGACGCCGACGAGGCGATCGTCTGGGCGCGTCACTTTGCGTTCGGCTACAAGCATCCGCCGGTGACGGGGTGGCTGTTCATGCTGTGGTTTGCCGTTTTCCCGCAGCAAAAATGGGCGGTCGATCTTTTGGTCGTGGTATCGGATGCGGTCGCGCTTGCGGTCACTTGGCGGTTGTTGCGCGATCACCTCGACAAAAACCGGGCGTTGCTCGGCCTGATCGCGCTCATTCTCATTCCGCTCTACACCGTCAAAGCGGAAGTCCTCAACGCCAACACGGTGATGATGCCGTTCTGGGCGGCGACGCTGCTGTTTTATCTGCGGGCGCGGCGCGGGCTCGGCATGGTGGATTCTTTCCTCGCCGGCGCATTCGCCAGCCTCACCATGCTCGGCAAATATTGGGCGGTTTTTCTGTTTGCCGGCATGGCGATTGCCGCCGTCACCGGACCGGGCGCGCGCCGCTTCTGGCGCTCGCCCGCGCCTTACGTCATGGCGGCCGGCGCGATCATTGTCATCGCCCCGCACGTCTGGTGGCTGGTGAGCGAACGCGGCGGCGGCGCCATCCAGTTTGCCGAAAGCACAGCCACCCACGGCCCGTTCAGTGAAACGCTGATGAAGACCATCAGCTATCTGGTCGGCGCCGTGATGTACATTGCCGCGCCGCTCATCTTTCTCGCCGCGTTGCGTCCGGGCAAGGCGGCGTTGGCCGATATGGTCTGGCCTGCCGAAGACGACCGCCGTCAGGCGCTGGTGTTGCTGACGGTGCCGCTGATCCTGCCGGCGCTGGTGAATTTATTCATTCCGTACCGGATCACGCCGGACTGGACGTTCCCAAATTGGGCCCTGTTGCCGGTCGTGCTGTACGGATCGCCCTATCTCACCATCGACACGCGCGCGCCGGCGCGGGCGGCTCTTGCCGGGCTTGCGGTCGTGCTGGCGATCGTGATCGCTTCTCCGGTCATTGCCTGTGTTCGGATCGTCAGCGAGCCCGATCAGTTTCGGCCGCATTTCCGGCAAGCCGCCGATTTGGCGACCCGTCTTTCGACGCAGCCGATCCGGCTCTATTGGGGATCGGCCGAGATCGTCGGCGGCATGCAGGCGTACTTGCCAAAGGCTCAGTTTCTGCCACTGCCGCTGTCGGCCGGGGGGCGGGCCGCGGTGAATGCGAAAGGGCTGGCGATCGTCTGCCTCACCAGCGATCGGCCCTGCCAACAAATCGCCGCGACAATAGCGAAGCCTGGAACGGCAACGGCAGCGGCCGCACTTACGCGCAGCTTTCTGGGTTTCACCGGGCCGCCGCTGGGTGTTCGCGTCTTCGTGGTACCGCCGGATGCCGCGGGTCAAGCAAGCTAACGGCTAGGATGGCGTCGTCGCCGTTCCTACTGCACGGCGGTCGAGGTTTGGCAACGACGAAGCATCGGGCATCAATGCGCACCAGCGCCGCGGCTCGATCATGAGTGCGGCCATCCAAATGTAGATCACGACGATAATCGCAGGCTTGGTCACGACGTCCACCGGTACGCTGACGACATAACCGAGCGCCTGGCAGGCGACGATCAGCGCCCAGCCGCGCAGATCGGCACCGTTGCGCAGCACCATGAGAAACGCGACTGCGGAAATGCCCGGCGTCACCGCCAGATAGGATACGTTTTCATTGCGGGGCCCGAACAGCGTTATGTAGAGCCCCGATAGCAATAACAGCGCCAGCCCGAACGCCTTACGATTGCCGGCATTTCTCACCCTCCAAGCCAGCCAAAGCGTGCCGACGCCGGCAGCGACCCGGATGGCAAACGTCACCTTCCCCGGCAACACGATGCCGAGCGCGCGAAGCAACGTGGTGAAGTCCGCTTGATAGATCCATTCGCCGGGCGGTGCCGTCGTCACCGTCCAGAGCTTCAGGCCCAACTCTTGATATTGCCCGACCAGATAATGCCAATGCAAAAAGGCAAACGGTAGCGCTGCCGCGATCAGAATCCCGGCGATCAATTGCAAGCGCATGCGTGGGACCGTCGCAGCCGTGAGCAACACCATCACCAGCGATATCGGCTTTAAGATCAGCGCAATGGTGAGCCAAAAGGCCGAGAGGTTGGGGCGCTCGCGCATGAGTGCCGCGGCCGCCAACATCATGGCGGCGACCATCGGAATCTGCAGCTGCACTTGTTTGAAGTGGTACCAGCCCGGCCAAACATTGACGGCAAGCAGCAGGCCGGCAATCCAAATCGCGTCCGGCCGGTTGTCGAGCAGCGCGCGGATAAGCGCGACCGCAGCCCAGGTCAAGAGCGCGGCGAAGAGCGCAAATGAGATGGCCGCCGCCGGCGTTTCGCCGAAGTGCGACAGCGGAATAAACATCAGCACCGAAGAGGGCCAATAGCTGACGCCGGCGAGCTTCGAAGGATCGTAGACCGGCTGCTCGGCCCAAAGATTAAGCGCGAAATCGTAGTAATATCCGAACGCGGCGCCGTAGCGGCGCGGGTGCGTTCGCAACAGCACGGCGACGACGATAACGGTCCAGATCGCCCAGCCAAACCAGGGAAATTTTTCCACCAGGCCCAGCAGCGTCAGATGCAGCCGCTGCTGCGGCAATCGCAACGGCACTTCAGTTTCCCCTTTGAAGCCCGCCGGCGGCAGCAAGCTTTTGACGCGCAGCGGCGGCCTAGTAGCGGTATTGGTCGGTCTTGAACGGGCCGTTCACCGGAACACCGATATAGGTCGACTGCTTGTCGGACAACGTGGTCAGCTTAACCCCGATCTTGTCGAGATGCAGCCGCGCGACTTTTTCGTCGAGGTGCTTCGGCAGCGTGTAGACCTTCTTCTGATATTTGTTTGGATTGGTCCAGATTTCGATTTGCGCCAGCGTCTGGTTGGTGAACGACGACGACATCACGAAGCTCGGATGGCCCATGGCATTGCCGAGGTTGACGAGGCGGCCTTCTGACAACAGGATGATGCGCTTCTTGTCGGGGAATTCGATCTCGTCGACTTGCGGCTTGACGTTTTGCCACTTGAAGTTTTTCAGCGCCGCGATCTGGATCTCAGAATCGAAGTGGCCGATGTTGCAGACAATGGCGCGGTGCTTCATCTTGCGCATGTGCTCAAGCGTAATGACATCGACGTTGCCGGTGGCAGTGACGAAGATGTCGGCGCGGGGCGCCGCGTCTTCCATTGTCACTACCTCGTAGCCTTCCATGGCTGCCTGCAGCGCGCAAATCGGATCGATCTCCGACACCAGCACGCGGCAGCCGGCTTGGCGCAGCGAAGCTGCCGAGCCTTTGCCAACGTCGCCGAAACCGGCGACCATCGCCACCTTGCCGGCCATCATCACGTCGGTGCCGCGGCGGATGCCGTCGACGAGCGACTCACGACAGCCGTAGAGGTTGTCGAATTTCGACTTGGTGACACTGTCGTTGACGTTGATCGCCGGGAATAGCAGCTTGCCGTCCTTCTCCATCTGATAAAGGCGATGCACGCCGGTGGTGGTTTCCTCGGTGACGCCGCGGATATTTTTCGCCATTTTGCCGTACCAGCCCGGCTCGTGCACGAGCCGCTTCTTGATCGCGGCGAACAGCACCTCTTCTTCTTCATTGTTAGGGTGATGCAGCACATTGGGCGTCATTTCCGCCTGTGAGCCAAGGTGCATCAGCAGCGTGGCGTCGCCGCCGTCGTCGAGGATCATGTTCGGGCCGCCGCCGTCGGACCATTGGAAGATGCGGTGGGTGTATTCCCAATATTCCTCCAGCGACTCGCCTTTGACGGCGAACACCGGCGTGCCGCCGGCGGCAATCGCGGCAGCGGCGTGGTCCTGCGTCGAATAAATATTGCATGAGGCCCAGCGCACGTCGGCGCCGAGGGCCTTGAGCGTTTCGATCAGCACTGCGGTCTGGATCGTCATGTGCAGCGAGCCGGCGATACGGGCGCCGCGTAGCGGCTGCTCCGGCCCATATTCCTCCCGCGTGGCCATCAAGCCGGGCATTTCCGTTTCGGCGATGGCGAGTTCCTTGCGCCCCCACTCGGCAAGCGCGATGTCCTTGACGACATAATCGGCGGGCGAAGCGTTCGGCTTGGTCGACGTGCTCATGACGATCCTTCGGCGCTCCTTGGCGGTGCTTATATACGGTCCTGGAGGAAGATCGCGTTCAGCTTTAGGGCCGCTGCGCGGCGGCACTAAAGGCATAAAGATAGCTTTATGTCCATGGCGGAAGCACGACGGCGGCAGAAATCGGCCTATGACCCGAGCACAGACCTGCCGGGCCAGTTCAAGTCATTGCGTGAACTCGCCAAAAATGAGCGGACATGCCGGCGATGCCCGCTTTATCGCGATGCCACACAGGCTGTCCCTGGCGAAGGGCCGAGTCGCGCTTCGATCATGCTGGTTGGCGAACAACCCGGCGACAAAGAGGATATTACGGGAAAGCCGTTTGTCGGGCCCGCCGGCCGCATTCTCGACCGCGCTTTACAGGATGCCGGAATCGAGCGAGAGCAAGCCTTCGTCACCAACGCGGTCAAACATTTCAAGCATGAACAGCGTGGCAAGCGCCGGCTGCACAAGCGACCCAACACTTACGAGATCGAGCGCTGCAAAATCTGGCTCGATTCCGAACGCGATCTTGTCAGGCCGTGGACAATTGTTGCGCTCGGGGCGACCGCCGCGCGCAGCTTGACCGGCAGGACGGTTGCGATCGGCAAAACGCGCGGTCAGAATTTAAGCTTGGCCGATGGAACGAGACTCGTGGTCACGGTGCATCCATCCGCGCTGTTGCGTATCGAGGATGAAGATCAGCGCTACGCCGCTTATCTTACCTTTGTCGCCGATCTAAAGTTGGCCGTTCGTCGGCCACGCGTAGCAGCACGACCAAGACGAACAGGTCCCAATCGAGGCTAACTTTTGGCCGGTGTTGCCGCCCGCACCACGCCGGCTTGACCGAGGGCAACGCCGATTTGCTGCATCCGGTTGATCAGATCGATCGCGGCGGCAGGCGGCAGCGCCAGACGGCAAATCGGATAGCGCCGGCCGGTAATCGCCGCGCCCGGCTTGACCTCATCAAGCCGAGTGACGGCGAATTCAACGCGCAAGGTCTGCCCATCGAACACGAGGCCGCTGATCGAATCGGCGAAGGTCTCGGCGACATCCGGGCGGTCGACGTAGCGGATCGTCGCCTGTGGCCGCTGGGCCGCCGGCGCGGAAGTTTCTTTCACTACGGTTGCATCCTGTTCGGGAGCCATCGGTTTCTCCTCCGACGCGCGCTTGCGCGCTAGCGTTTAGTCATCTTCACCAAATCGAGAGTCGATCAGTTTGGTCAACGCTTCAATAACTTCGGTCGCCTGTTTGCCGGTTGCTTCCACGGTGATCGAGCAGCCGGGCGAAGCAGCGAGCATCATCAATCCCATGATGGAGGTGCCGCCGACCGTTTCGTTGCCACGCATGACGCGCACGTCGGCGTCGAATTTTTCCACAGTCTGCACGAATTTGGCGGACGCGCGCGCGTGCAGGCCTTTACGGTTGCAAATCGCTAGCTTGCGAACCACGGCGCCTTCGCGGAAGCGTTGGTCATCGGCCGCACAGTCCTCGCCGTGGGGGGCCGCAGCGCTCATTTGCCGGTGAGCACGCGGCTGGCGATGGTGACGTATTTCCGTCCGGCATCCTGCGCGGCGGCCACCGCTTCGGCCAGCGGGCAGTCGTCGCGCACTTTGGCGAGCTTGACCAACATCGGCAGATTAATGCCAGCCAACACCTCGACTTTCGGCCGGCTCATCACCGAGATCGCCAGATTGGATGGGGTACCGCCGAACATGTCGGTCAAGATGGCGACGCCATCGCCGGTATCCACTCGTTTCACGGCGTCAATGATCTCCTTGCGGCGGACCTCGACGTCGTCATCCGGTCCGATGGTGACGGCCTCGATCTGGTGTTGCGGACCCACGACGTGCTCCAGGGCCGAGCGGAACTCGACAGCCAGCCGCCCGTGGGTCACAAGCACAAGCCCGATCATGGAACTCCTCGCCGGCGCGTCCCGGTTGCACCGCACGAAAGGGTGCTCATCTTGACCATCCGAAGCCCCAGCGCAAGGGGCTTTTACGGGTAAATCCAGGGGCTGCTGCATTGCGGTAGCAGGGGCCGAAAGCCAGTGGTGGAGGCCGCAACGGGACCGGCGAAACCCCGGTCCGACGCAAATTGAGCGGCTTTCCCTGGAATCTAGGCGGCCGCGGTTAACCAATCTCCAACCGTCCCGGCGGCCGACGTCAAACCCAGCTTTCAACCGACGAATTGAGTATTGCGAGCAGCGCCGGCAACGCCGAAGCGGCTGCCGCGACGGCAAGTCGCGGCAGCCAAATACCTTCGATTTCCGTCTTGCGCCGGTCTGGATCCGGGAGGCGGCTTGCATCCTCGGCGGCGAGATCGACCACCAGCCCGACCACGGCGCTGGCCTCGTGCGGCACCCGCAAAAGCCCGGCTCCGCGCACCT
>JASHSY010000007.1 GCA_030040825.1 Xanthobacteraceae bacterium | reverse complement strand
CGTCAGCCAGGTTATCAATCTTTTGATCACTGCGGTCGGCCGGGATCTGATGTCGCTGATCGGGCTCACCATCGTGATGGTGACGCAGGATCCGATCATGTCGCTCGCCGGCTTCATCATGGCGCCGCCGGCCTTCTTCGTGCTGCGCAAGTTAATTCGTCGCGTGCGCGGCATCGCGCGCACCCAATTCACCGGCGGCACGCGCATCATCGAGACCATGCAGGAAGCGCTGCAAGGCATGCGCATGGTGAAAGCGTTCTCGCTCGAAGATGAGATGCGACGCCGGCTCGACGGCAGCGTGGCGGGCGTGGAAATCCAGGCCAACAAGATGGCGCGCGTCGCCAATCGCTCAAATCCGATCATGGAGACGCTCGCCGGCTTCGCCATTGCGCTGGCAATCATCTATGGCGGCTATCGCGGCATCGCCGGCCACGGCACGCCCGGTGAATTTGTCTCTTTCCTGGCCGCGTTCCTGCTCGCCTATGAACCGGCCAAGCGGCTGGCGCGGCTGAACATGGATCTGCACAATAATCTTGTTGGCGTGCGCGTGCTGTATGAAATCATCGACAGCCCCGCCGGCGAATCGAACGATGACGACCGTCCGCCGCTGAAGCTGGCTACCGGGCGTCTTGAGTTTTCTGACGTTCGGTTCGCGTATCGGCCTGGCACGCCGGTGCTGCGCGGCATGAGCTTCGTGGCGCAACCCGGCAAGTTCACGGCGCTGGTCGGACCGTCGGGCGGCGGCAAGACCACCGTGCTCGATCTGATCCTGCGTTTCTACGCCGTCGATACCGGCCGCATCCTGATCGACGGCCAGGATGTTGCCACGGTAACGCGCGGCTCGCTGCGGCGTCAGATCGCCTATGTCGGTCAAATCGTGCAGCTGTTCCGCGGCACCATCCGCGATAACATCGCGCTTGGCCGGGTCGGCGCCAGCGAGGCGGAGATCGTCGCCGCAGCGAAGGCCGCCCATGCGCACGAATTCATCCGCGATTTTCCCGCCGGCTACGATACCCAGGTCGGCGAGCACGGCATGCAACTGTCCGGCGGCCAGCGTCAGCGCATCGCGATTGCACGCGCGCTGATCAAGAACGCACCAATCATTCTATTGGACGAGGCGACCGCGGCGCTCGACTCCGAATCGGAACGTTATGTGCAGGAGGCGATCGCCGAGCTGTGCAGCGGACGCACGACGCTGGTGATCGCGCACCGGCTCGCGACCATCATGCATGCCGATAATATTCTGGTAGTCGAAAACGGACAGATCGTAGAGTCCGGCCGCCACGAAGAACTGCTGCGTAAGAACGGCCGTTACGCCTCGTTCTATCGCCTCCAGCTCAAGCAACAGGAACCGGCGCGTGAGCCGCTCGCGGTCAGTGGCTAGCGCCATTGGTTTTGTTATTAGGTTTAGGCCTTCGGCGGCCACTGCAATCCTTCGGCCTTTAGCATTTCCGCCACTTTCGGCCGTGCCGCGACACGGTCGGCATAGGCTTTTACGTTCGGATATTTGTTCAAATCGATGCTGACGATCGGCGACCAGCGCAGCACGACGAACATATAGATGTCGGCAAGCGTGAACTTGTCGCCCATCAGGTATTGCTTTCCGGCGAGTTGCTTGTCGAGCCACTCTAACCGGCGGCCGATCACTTCCCGCGACAACGTCTTGAATTCCTCCGGCGTCGTCGCCCGGAAGATCGGACCATAGGTCTTGTGCATTTCCGAGGTGACGAAGTTCAGCCATTCATGCATCCGGTAACGTTCGGGCGTTCCGGCAGCTGGTGAAAGCCCGACAGCCGGCCTTTGGTCGGACATGTATTGCAGGATGACAGGCACTTCGGTCAGCCGCTCGCCGTTATCGAGTTCCAGCAGCGGCACTTGGCCCTTTGGATTGATCGACCAATAATCCTTGCCGTTTTTGGTTTTCTTCTCGCGAAGATCGACTTGTTCGAGATCGAGATTGATGCCTAGTTCGTTCGCGGCGATATGCGGCGCGAGCGAGCAGGCGCCGGGCGCAAAATAAAGCTTCATAGCGCTAAGACTCCTTGCCGGAATTGGGATTTTGCCGGCGCACGCCGGGATGACGCGCCTTATATGGAGATGGTCGCTCGTCCCCAGCAACGGCAACGGAAGCCGTGGAACTTTCGTAAAATTGGCGGGTTGAGGGGAAAGCCAAAACCCGCTTGGAGCTCATCATGGGCGCCGCCCGCCGTGTCACGTTGCGCGTACAACCGCCGATTCCGTTCGGAGACGTAACGATGGTGCCGGCACCGCTGAGCGGGCGGCCGGAAGCCGAGCTTGGCCGCGCCATAGCCGCGGCTTTTGCCGATATCGAGGCGCCGAGCGCGGCCGAAATCTACGGCCGGCTGCGTCAGAGCTTTCCGTATGCGCCGTTGAGCGCGCGCGTGGCGGCGTTATCCGTCATTATGGAACGGCTGCGCCGGACGTTCTGACCACTATAATCCCAGATACGCGCTGCGCACGCGATCGTCGGCCAATAGCGCGCTGCCACTGCCGGACAAGGTTACCCGGCCGTTCTCCAGCACATAGGCCCGGCTCGCGAGTTGAAGCGACAGCGCCACGTTTTGCTCGACCAGGAGGCAGGTGATGCCCTCGCGGTTAAGCTCGCGAATGGTCTGGAGCACGTCACGCGCGATGTTGGGCGCAAGCCCGAGCGAGGGCTCGTCGAACATAATCAGCCGCGGCGCGCCCATCAGGCAGCGGCCAATCGCCAACATCTGCTGTTCGCCACCGGACAAAGTACCGGCCGCTTGACGCGCGCGCTCGGCAAGCTTCGGGAACATGGCAAACACCCGCTCGCGGTTGTTCTCGCGCGCGGCGCGGGCGCGCGGCAGCATGGCGCCGACATCGAGATTTTCGGCAACGGTCAGCGTCGGAAATACCTGGCGGCCCTCCGCCACTTGGCCAAGGCCGAGATTACAGACCCGATGACTCGGCCAGCGCGAAATATCGGCGCCGTCGAAAATGACGCGGCCGCGCGCCTGCGGCTGCATGCCGGCGACAGCGCGGATCAGCGTGGTCTTGCCGGCGCCATTGGCACCGACGATGGCGACGATCGCATTCTCCTCGATCTCGAGCGATACGCCGTCGAGCGCCTGCACATCGCCGTAAAACACGTCGAGGTTTTCGACGGTCAGCATCACATCGTCTCCACGCCGAGATAGGACTGCACCACCGCCGGATCGCGCGCCACCTGCTCCGGTGAACCTTCGGCGATGGCCACGCCGTGGTCGAGGACCAGAACATGGGAGGCAAGCGCCATGACCGCGCGCATGACATGTTCGATCAGCAGAATCGTCAGGCCGCCGCGGTTGAGCGCTTTGAGGATCGCGACCATGCGGTCGGTTTCCGTCGGCCGCAATCCCGCCATCACCTCATCGAGCAACAGAAGCCGCGGACCGGTGGCAAGCGCGCGCGCGACTTCGAGCCGCTTGCGGTCCGGCAGCGTCAAAGTGGAGGCGATCCGGTGGCGCTTGTCGAACAGATCGAGCTGCCGCAACAACTCATGCGCCCGCACGCGTGCCGTGGTCACGTCGGTCCGGTGGATGAGCGCTCCGATGATGACATTGTCCTCGACGCTTAGCGCCGGAAATGGCCGCACGATCTGGAATGTGCGGGCGATGCCGCGGCGGCAGACCGCATCGGCAGCGAGGCCGTGCACTGGATCGTCGGCAAAGACAATCTCGCCCGAATCCGGCTTCATGGCGCCGGCTATCATATTGAATAACGTGGTTTTACCGGCGCCATTCGAACCGATGACGGCGAAGACCGCGCCTTGCGGCACGGCAAAGCTCACGCCATCGACGGCGATCAA
>JASHSY010000050.1 GCA_030040825.1 Xanthobacteraceae bacterium | reverse complement strand
GCCTCGCCGACCGGATCGACCACGCCCATCACCACGTCGTCGACCAGCGTGGGATCGAGCTCGTTGCGGTCCTTGATGGCGCCGAGCGCCTGGCTGGCGAGATTGAGCGCAGTCACTTCATGCAGCGAGCCATCCACCTTGCCGCGACCGCGGGGTGTGCGCACGTGATCGTAGATAAAGGCGTCGGGCATGGCGTTTTCTCCTGACCCTCTCAGCGAGGGCGGCAAGCGGACGGATTTGCCGCGAAGCGGATGGTCGTCGGTCTAGACCGCACCACTGATATAATCCAACATCTGCCGAATTGCAGCCGCGGCCTAAAAAGCCTCTATCGGCAAGGCCATGGTACTTGCGGCGCCCGCCTTGATGCGGGCGAGGTGCAGGCTTGCGCCAGGCAACATCCGTTCGGCAAAGAAACGGCCGGTCGCAAGCTTCGCCGCCATGCGGTCATTGGCGCCGTTGCCGGAAGCAGCTTTCGCTTTCGCGGTCTCGGCGATCATGCACCACATGTAGCCAAGCGCCACCAGCCCGAACAAATGCATGTAATCGGTCGAGCCTGCGCCGGCATTGTCCGGATTGCCAAGTGCGTTTTGCATAAACCACATCGTCGCTTGTTGCAGCTCACCCAGTGCTTGCGCCAGCGGTTTGACGTAAGGCGCGAGCTCGGCGTCGGCGCTGTGCTCTTTGATGTAGCCCGATACTTCGGCGAAAAACGCCTGCAAGGCACGGCCGCCATCCTTCGGCAATTTGCGGCCGACCAGATCGAGCGCCTGGATGCCGTTGGCGCCCTCGTAGATCATGGCGATACGCGCATCGCGTACGAACTGCTCCATGCCGTGCTCGGCAATATAACCGTGGCCGCCGAATACCTGCTGCGCCATGACCGTATTGGCGAAGCCCTGATCGGTCAGCACGCCTTTGATGACCGGCGTCATCAAGCCCATATGGTCGTCGGCTGCCTGCCGCTCCTTGGCATCGCCCGAACGGTGCGCAACATCGCTCCGCAACGCCGTCCACAACGTCAGCGCCCGCGCCGCCTCGTTGAACGCCCGCAGTGTCATCAGCATGCGCCGCACGTCGGGGTGAACGATGATCGGATCGGCTGCCTTGTCCTTGAACTTGGCGCCGGTCAAGGCGCGGCCGGCCAGGCGTTCTTTGGCGTAAGCGGCGGCGTTCTGATAAGCGACCTCGGACAGCGCCAAGCCCTGCATACCGACGCCCAGCCGGGCTTCATTCATCATCACGAACATCGCATTCAGCCCGCGGTTGGCTTCGCCGACCAGCCAGCCGGTTGCGCCGTCGAAATTCATGACGCAGGTGGAATTGGCATGAATGCCCATTTTCTCTTCGATCGAGCCGCAAGCGACGCTGTTACGCGCGCCCGGATTGCCATCCTTGGCCGGCAGGAATTTCGGCACGATGAACAGCGAGATTCCCTTGGTGCCTTCGGGCGCGCCTTCGATCCGCGCCAGCACCAGATGGATGATATTTTCCGCCAGATCGTGCTCGCCGGCGGAGATGAAAATCTTGGTTCCGGTGATTTTGTAGGAACCGTCGTCCTGTTTGGCGGCGCGGGTGCGCACCAGCCCCAGATCGGTGCCGCATTGCGGCTCGGTCAAGTTCATTGTGCCGGTCCACTGACCGCTGATGAGCTTGGGAAGGTAAAGTTGCTTCTGCTCTTGAGAGCCGTGGACGAAGATCGCCGCGGCGGCGCCTTGCGTCAGTCCGGGATACATGGCGAACGCCATGTTCGATGAGCAGAGAAATTCGCTGACCGATTGAGTGAGCGCCATCGGCAGGCCCTGGCCGCCGAATTCGACCGGCGCCGAGGCGCCGATCCAGCCGCCCTCGGTCAGTCGCTTGTAGGCTTCCTTGAATCCCTTCGGCGTCGTCACCGAGCCGTCGCCGTTGCGTTTGCAGCCTTCCTTGTCGCCGGTTCGGTTAAGCGGGGTCAGCACGTCTTCGCAGAATTTCGCCGCCTCGCCGAGGACGGCTTCGAGCAGGTCGGGCGTAGCGTCGGCAAAACCCGGCAGATTGTTGTAGCGCTCGATGTGGAACACGTCGTTCAACAGGAACATCACATCGGCAACGGGCGCCTTGTATGTCGGCATATCGCCCCCCTGGCGGTAACCGGTGGATCCGGACGGTATAACGTAGCCGATTTGCGTCAACGATAAGACAAAAAGGGGGCGGCGGGCGTCAGCGCGATGGCTTGGCGGACGGATCGATCAGCGTCTGGTAGAAGGATGTATAAATCTGGCGCAACTCGGCAATCGCCATCTCAATCCCGCGCTTTTGCTGCTCCAGAAAATTGATCTGTGTCACGCACTGCGCCCGCGTCAGGTGCAAGCTTTTGCCATCCGGCCGGGTGAGCAGGGCACCGATCTCCGCCAGCGTGAAACCGAGCCGCCGGCCGGTCAGAATAAGACCCAATCGCTCACAATCGGCGCGGCGGTAGAGCCTGGTGGCACCGCGGCGCTGCGGGGCAATCAGGCGCCTGGACTCGTAGAAGCGAAGCGCGCGCGGGGTGAGGTCGAACTGGCGCGCGACCTCGCCGATCGACAGGACGCAGTCGTCGTCGTCCGCGAGCCTGACGCTGGGCCGGTGAGACGTATCGGAGTTGTGCCCCATCGCCGAAGCCGTCGGAGCGCTGACCGCGTGTCGCGCTACCGAATTTGTCATGCGATGTGCCACTCAAGGATGCCGCGCTGCGCCATGCTCTCATAAGTTGTGCAGGTGCCAAACAAGGCGACCGTAACGGTAACGGTTACGGGGGCTATTTTGCACCGGTGCCGATGCCTGTGAGCGAGCGTGGCGCGGCCTTCGGTAAGATTTCTTAACGGCTTCTTTACCGTAATCCTCAACATTCCGCTCTGAGGACAGAAAACCGCGCCCTCCGCGTCGTCTGTTCACGGGCATCGGCTCGCACCCGCGCACTTCCTGCTCCTCCGATGTGGCTTGGACGTGAGAATGAAATCGGGCGGTCCGTGGAATCTCAGAGGTCTCCGTCCGGAAACGCGCACGATGGCGCGCGAGGCCGCGCGCCGTTCGGGACTGTCGGTCGGCGAATGGCTCAACACCGTCATCCGGCCGGCCGAAGAGGACGATGACGGCTGGTCGGGTAGCGATTTCGACCAAGCGGCCGACGATCACTATCGGCCGCGACCGCGCTACCAAGATCGCGACCCGCCGCAGCGCTGGCGCGAGCGGGAACACGAGCGGGACCATGAGCGCGAGCGCTACCGCGAAGCGCCGCCGCCGTGGCGGCGCCGTGCCCGTCACGAAGACGAATACGACGATGAACCGCCGGTGCAGCGCCGCGCACCGCCTGAGCGTGACGAATACAGGTTTCCGGGGGGGCCTTATCGCGGCGAACCACAGCATCCTCCGCGCCCGCGCCGCGAGCGGACGCGCCAGGATGAGCTGCCAGCCAACCAGCGCGTCGAGGATCCGCGCGACGCATCGATTGACCGCGCCGTCGCCGAGATCGCGGCCCGCCAGCGCGCTCTCGATGATAAAGCAGCGGATGACATCAAAGCGCCGCAGCCCGCGCTCGACGACGATACGCCGCCGCAACCCTCGTTCAGCGAGCGCGAGCCGCAACCGTTCCCATCGCGTCCGCAGTCCGAATCCCCGACGCACTACGGCGAACCGCTCGACATGAGCCTGTTGGAGCGACAACTCCGCGAGATCACCGCGCGGATCGAAAAGCTACAGCCCGCCGGGGATCTTCAAGCGGCAATCGCCGGCCTGCAAAGCGATCTCGCTGCCATCAGTCAGTCGCTCAACGAAGCGCTGCCGCGCCGCGCTTTGGAATCGCTGGAGATTGAGGTCAAGGCGCTGGCGCAACGCATCGATCACACACGCCAATCCGGCGCAGATGGGTCTGCGCTCGCCGGCATCGAACACGGCCTGATCGATGTACGCGAAGCGCTCCGCACGCTCACTCCGGCTGAAAGCCTGGTTGGCTTCCAGGAGGCGGTGAGTACGCTGTCGCAAAAAGTCGATGCCATTGTCGCGCGCGACGACCCGGCTGCGTTGCAGCAACTGGAAACGGCGATCGGCGGCCTGCGCGGCATCATCTCGCACGTCGCCTCCAACGATACGCTGACGAAAGTCGCCGAAGACGTCCGCGCATTGGCAGCGAAAATCGACGGCCTCGCCGTCGGCGGGATGAGTTCGCCGACGCTGACGGCGCTGGAGGCCCGCATCGACACGCTCGCGGGCGCCATCACTGCCTCGACCGAAGCCGGGCATGCGGTGCCGCGCGAACTTGAGAAGCTCCTGACCGGCCTGATCGAGAAGCTCGAATGGGTGCAACTCACCCATACCGATCACACCGCGCTCGCGCATCTGGAGGACCGCATCGCCGGCCTGGTCAAACGGCTCGATGTTTCGGATGCGCGGCTTGGACTGCTGGAAGGGGTCGAGCGCGGGCTTGCCGATCTTCTGGTTTACATCGAGCAGTTACGCAGCGGCGGCGCGACCGTTGCGCCGAGTGTCGGGCCCATCGGCGGCGGCGTTGAGGATGCTGCCGATATCAAATCAACCGATCGACGCGCACAAGCCAAACTCGAAGACTCGCTCGAAGCAGTGCACGGCACCGTCGAGCATGTCGTCGATCGTCTTGCCATGATCGAGAGCGACATGCGTGGCGCCAAACCGAACGAGGCCGCCACGGAGCCCGCGCCCGAACCGGCACCGATGCCCGCGGAACTGCCCGAGGCCGTGCAAATACCGGCAGAGCGCAGGACGCCGGCGGCACTGGAACAAACCGACGAGGCCTTGTTTGCCGCGGAAGTTGGCCAACCGGAGCTGCCGCCACAGCGGCGACCGGCGTCGCCCATGGCCCCATCGCAACGCCTTGCCCGCACACGGATGCCGATCGATCCAAGCCTGCCGCCCGATCACCCGCTGGAGCCTGGTTCCGGCGCCAACCGCGCGCGTGCAACAGCCTCGGCTGCGGAGCGGATCGCCGCCTCGGAAGCAGCGATTGGAGCAAAGCCGCCGGTTATTCCCGATCCAGGCGGCGGCAAGTCCGATTTCATCGCAGCAGCGCGGCGCGCCGCAAAAGCCGCCGCCAGCATCGCCCCCGAGAGCAAGGCCGGCGACATCATCACCGCTGCCGCACCGGTAAAGAAATGGACCGAGAAACTGCGTACGCTGGCGGTTGCGGCTGCGGTCGTCGTGATCATCGTCGGCGGTTTCCATATCGTTTCGCGGTTTTTTGAGGATGACGGTCCGAGCACACCGCCGCATGTGAAGAGCGAGGCGCCACCGCAGCAACCCGAACCCAAGTCCTTGCCGGTCGAACCGCCGCGCGTTCAGGCGGAGCCGCAGGCCCTCCCTGCGGGAGCGCCGGACGCCAACGCACCGGCGCCGCCGACGCTAATTGCGCCGCCGCCCGAAGCCGATGCTCCGCAAAGCGTGCCAGCGCCGCCGTCCAGCTCGACGCCGACTCCGGCTCCGCCGCATCCGGACCAGCAATCTTCAGTGGCGCCGCCGGGCGGCGACGAGACGCCCAGCGGCCCTGCCGCTGCGGCGCCTGTGAGTTCACCGGCCGATGTTACCGGTTCGCTGCCGAAAGTATCGGCGCAACGAGGCGCCGCCGGCACCGCGGCTGCCTCAAGCGGCGAAAAGCTGCCGATCGCCATCGGCGGACCAATGCTGCGGAGCGCCGCGCTCGCCGGCGACCCGCGCGCGGCTTACGAGGTGGCGGCGCGCTTCGCCGATGGCCGGGTCGTTCCGACCAACAATGGTGAAGCGGCGCACTGGTTCGACATCGCGGCGAAGAAAGGACTTGCCCCCGCGCAGTTCCGGCTTGGCGCGCTGTACGAAAAAGGGGTCGGCGTGCGCAAAGATCTGGCGACGGCGCGCGACCTCTATCGTTCCGCCGCCGAAAAGGGTCACGGCAAGGCAATGCACAACCTCGCGGTGCTTTACGCCGAAGGCGTCGACGGCAAGGCCGATTACCGTCGCGCTGCGCAGTGGTTCCGCAAGGCGGCCGACCGCGGCGTTACCGACAGTCAATACAATCTCGCCATCCTCTACGCGCGCGGCGTCGGAGTCGAGCAGAACTTCGCCGAGTCCTACAAATGGTTTTCGCTTGCGGCCAGGAACGGCGATAACGACGCGGCGAAGAAGCGCGACGAAATCGCCGCCCATCTCGACCAGAAGGAGCTCGAAGCGGCGCGCAGCGCCGCCGAGAAGTGGACACCGATCCCGCAGCCGCCCGATGTGATCGCGATCAAAGATACTTGGGATGCCGCCGGAAACGGCGCGCCGGCCGCCAAACCGAAGGCGCATGCGAGCGCCAAGCGATCCACGCCGGACGCCGCGAAAGTAAACTGAGCGGGCGCCGCGGCGCCGCTCCCGGTCAAATCTGTGCGCCGATCCGTCGTTGACGGTATGCCGCGCAGCATTGCGCGAGTAGAACGGTCCAACCGCGTAGCAAGCGCCCTGGTAGCTTCATCGTGCAGATCTTCCTTCCGATCGCCGATATTCCCGTCAACGTGTTCGTCGTATTCACGATGGGGCTCGCGGTCGGCTTCATTTCCGGCATGTTCGGCGTCGGCGGCGGATTCCTGATGACGCCGCTGTTGATCTTCATCGGCGTGCAGCCGGCCGTCGCGGTGGCGAGCGTCACCACCCATGTGGCGGCGTCCTCGTTCTCCGGGACGATCGCTTATTGGCGAAGAAACGCCATCGACATCACGCTGGCACTGACGCTGCTCGCCGGCGGCGTTGTCGGCAGCATCGGCGGCGTCGCGCTGTTCACTTGGCTGCGCGCGCTCGACCAGCTCGATTTGGTGATCGGCCTGTCATACGTCACGCTGCTGAGCATCGTCGGCGCGCTGATGGTCGGCGAGAGCGCGCGCGCCATCGTTCGCACGCATTTCGGCGGGCCGGCGATCCTGCGCCGGCCGGGCAGCCACCCCTGGGTTCTCGGCCTGCCGCTCAAGCTCCGCTTCAAGCGCTCGAAAATCTACGCATCCGCCATTCCGGTGCTGGGCATCGGCTTCATTATCGGTTTCCTGGGCGCGATCATGGGCATCGGCGGCGGCTTTCTGCTGGTGCCCATGCTCATTTATCTTCTGCGAGTACCGACGGCGACCGTGATCGGCACCTCGATGGTGCTTACCTTTCTCACCATGGTGTCGGCCACCATCCTGCACGCGGCGACCAATCATCTGGTCGATGCGGTGCTTGCGCTGATTCTGATGATCGGCGGGGTGATCGGTGCGCAGTTCGGCGCCCATGCCGGACAACGCATCCGCGGTGAGTGGCTTCGCCTCATGCTTGGGCTTCTCGTGCTGGCGGTTGGCTTGCGCTTTGCCTTCGATCTCGTGCTGCGCCCGGAAGACTTGTATTCGATCCGCATCATTGGGGGTACGCCATGAGGCCGCGCGCCGCCCCGTTGATGCTGGTAGGCTTGCTCGCCGGCGCCGGCCCAGCCGCCGCGGCCGAACGATTGATCACCGCCCTGAGCGATCACCGCGTGCTGATCACGTCGAACTACACCGGCGTGCAACTGATGTTGTTCGGCTCGGTCGAGCGCGACGCTGCAAGTCCGCTGCGCAAGGGGCCGTACGACATTGTCGCCACCGTCACCGGCCCGCACGAGACGTTGCGCGCGCGGCGCAAGTCGCGGGTGCTCGGCATCTGGGTGAACACGCGGGGACGGACATTTGTCGATGTGCCGTCGTATCTGGCTGTTCTCGCTACCGGCCCACTCGATGTGATTACCAACGCCGAGACCCGCCGCCGGCTGCAAGTCGGGCTCACCGATACGCCGCTGCCCGAGTTAATTCATAACGACATCGGCACGGTGGCCAGCGATCCGTTCCGCGGCGAGCTGATCCGGCTGATGCGCGAGCGCGGCCTCTATAGCGAGGAGCCGCACGCGGTGACGCTGTTGACCCCCACGCTGTTCCGCGCGGCGATCAAGCTGCCGGCGGAAGTGCCGATCGGCAAATACCAGGTCGACGTGAAGCTGTTCGCCGAAGGTAACTTGCTCGCGCGTGCAGATTCGACGTTCGACATCGTCAAGGTCGGCTTCGAGCAATTCGTGGTCAACGCCGCGCAGCAACATGGTTTGCTGTACGGGATCGCCACTGCGCTGATGGCGCTCATGACCGGCTGGATCGCCAGCGTCGCGTTCCGGCGGGATTAGAACTTCCGTCGGCCAGGCAATGCGCGGCCTTTCGCACCGCGGCCGGCCGCGTCACCAGATAAATGCCAATCGCCACCGGAATGATGCCGGCGAGCTCGTGCGGCGCCATATGCTCGCCGAGGACGAGCCAGCCGAATAAGAGCCCGAGCGGCGGCATGAGAAAGTGATAGGCGCTGGCCGCAGTGGCGCCCTGCACGGTGAGCAAATGAAGCCACAGCAGATAGGCCAACACCGAGCCGATCACCGCGAGATAGACCAGCGCGGCCAATAGCCGCCAGCTCGGTGAAATTGCGCCGATCGACTCCGTCGTCAGCGCCACCGGCGCCAGCGCCAGCGCGCCGGCGAGATTCTGGATGCCGTTGGTGATCCACAGTCCGCCATTGGGTGCAAGCCGCTTGAACAGGATCGCGCCGCTCACCAGCGACACCAGTCCCGCAAGCACGAGCGCAATCCCGGACGCGCTTTCGGCGCCGCTGCCGACGCGGCCATGCACGATGAAGGCGATACCGATAACGCCGAGGACAAGGCCGCCGGCCTTGCGCCAGGTCATCGGCTCGCCGAGAAAAAACGCGGCCAGAACGGCGGTCAGCACCGGGTTCATGCTGCTGATCAGCGCGGTGAGCCCCGACGAT
>JASHSY010000405.1 GCA_030040825.1 Xanthobacteraceae bacterium | reverse complement strand
AGTGACCGGGCGCGACTCAGGAGGGGCAGCAGATGCCGCCGTCAACACGGCCGTTTCGGCGCTGTCGTTGGCTGGCAAATGGGACGCTGTTCAGATCAGTTTGAGGCAGCAGAGGACCTTGCCGACGATCTCGAGCTCGCCGAGCGGAATCTCCTCACTCGGATGATTCGGATTGTCGGAAATCACCTTCACGCGGGTCGGGCGCGAGGAGCGCACCACCTGCAAGCGCTTGATGACGATGCTCTGGAAGGTATCGCGGATGGCGTAGAGTCCGTCCGGCGTCGGGGTCTTGTGTCCGGTATCGACAATGACCCGTTCGCCCGAGACGATAGTCGGCGCCATGCTGTCGCCGGTGGTGTCGAACACCAACAGGCGAGCCGGCGAGGTGTGCAATTGCTCACGCACGAAACTTGCGGGAAACAGCCATCCTTCGGCCTTAAGTGGGTCGGCATGCTTGCCGTCTTTGCGCACTTCGCGGGCCGGTGTTCCGCCGCCGCCCAGGCCCGCGCGGGTGTCGAGCTCCGGCACCTGTCCCGGCGCCGGGCCGAACGGTTCATCCTGGCCCGGCTCTTCGCGCAACACATCGCTTGATTCGATGTGGCCGCCGCCGGTGCCGGGATAGCGTCCCCATAGCAGCATCTGCTCGGGGGTGTAGCCGAGGTGGCTGGCAAACGGCTTCAAGTGATCGAGGCGCAGCCGAATCTGGCCGTTCTCGAGTCGCGACAATTGCTGCTTCGAAACACCCGAGAGGCGCACCAGCTCCGAGCGCGACATGCGACGCGCCTCGCGTGCGTAGTACAGCCCGCTCTTCGGTGGGGCAGCCCGAATCCGACGTGCCATGGGTAAATTGTCACCAATTCAGTGTACGGGGGCCAGCTTCTAAAATGGTGACTTGACCGTCACCAATAGTAGGACTATAGTCACAATCAGTGACGCCCCCCAGAGGGGTCCGTTCCTTCCCCAAACCTCTTAGCGCCGGCGACCAATGCCGACGAATGGAGTCGCGCACCATGCGAGGTGAATCGTGGTCGGCCGAACGAATCGAATTGCTGAAGAGACTATGGGCAGCCGGCGAGACGGCGTTCGCTATCGGCGAACGACTCGGCGGCAAGTCGCGCTCAGCGGTGCTGGGAAAAGTCTTTCGGCTCCGGCTCGATGCCGCGCCAACCGGCGGCGGGAAGAAAGTCGCGGCCACGGCAGGCCGGCATTCCGACACGCCATCGCGCCGGCGACGCCAGCGAATCAAACCGCCGCCGATCGCTTCGAAACCGCTCACGCGCCACAAATCTTTGTTGGAGCTTACCAATGCCAGTTGTCGGTGGCCGCACGGCCGGCCCGGCGCGCAAAATTTCTTCTTCTGCGGCGTACCGGAAGCGGATCTGGGGCAGGGGATTCCTTACTGCGCTAAACACATGCGCCGTGCTTATTCGCCGGCGACCGCCGTCGGCGTCACGGTGCCGATCGCGCACGCCCAATCGCCCGCAACCGGACGGTGATTGCGTTGAAGTCCGGCAAGCCGCGAGGCCCAGTCGTTCAACCCAACGCACCGGTTGCGCCTCTGCCGGAGCGGGCCGCCCTGGCGGCGCGGGCGGAATTGCGCGGCGATCGCGCAGGAATCCTTGGCGCTATCGGCCTTTCCGCGGCGGCAGGTTCGCGGCTCGCGCCCGCGCGCCGCGTGCCGGACTGCTGGTCGCTTCTCGCTGTCATGGAGCGTCTGGAAGAAGCCTTTCGCGTGCCCGCGCGCTTGCCGATCGCCACGCGTCCGCGCGGCTACGTCAATTCCATGCCTTACTACGTTTACGATCGCGGCGATCTCAACGCGCAGCTAGAGACGTATGAGCTCGAACGCATGGCGCATCTACGCAATCGCGTCCGGATTCCGCCGACCCCGGCCGAGGTCGCCCGCATGGAAGAGGCGTTGCACTGGCCGGCCACGTTTCTGTCCGGCGCGGAATTTCATCACATCGCGCGCGCGGTCAATCTGGGATCGCTGTGGTCGGCATTTGATGCCGACATCGATGCCGGCGTGAAACGGATTAACCTCACGCGGCGCACCTTCAACGCCCGCAAATTGCAAGGTTTGCGCATCATTTTGCGGGAACTGGTTCACCGGCGCATCCCGATCCGATGAAACTGAAGCGCGCCGGGGCTAATGCCGGACGCGACCGGCCGATCAGGCACGCCGACTCGGTCGCCGCCTACTGCGATGGTCTCGGCTTGGCTGCGATCGTTTTGGTCGCCGATCAAGCCGGTAGCCGGCTCGCCGCACTCTCGCCTGCCATCGCCGTCCAGAGCCAGCAGGCTGAACCGGTGCGCTGGTGGTGCCGGCGCATGGGCGACGCCGAATGTGTCGCTGCCGCTGCGACACGGGCGATCGCGCGTCGCACGTCAAATGACTGCGCGGATCGCATTCCGACGACGATTCAGGGTGTCGCTGCGGCTGTCGAAGCGGCAGCGAAACGTAACAACGTCGCGCTCTACGCCGATAAAGATATTTTTGCCGACGCGAAGGCCGTCACTGCCCGCGTCGATGCGGAATTCGCGCGATTTCGCGATACCGGCGAGCTGAAGGCGATTAATCAATCTTATCGGCGCTTGCGGCTTGAAGCCTCCGCGCGCGGCGAGAAAATGCCGCCTTACGCACAATGGCTCAACAAATATCGCATAAATCTGGTACGCGAACTTGCCGCGGCGCTGCGGTAGCTCTGAGAATCAAAGCGAGTGCACGCTCGCTTTGCAGCTTTTCGCGACGATTTCTTCGCGCCTCGGCAAAAATTTTTTCTCCCGGAAATTCAGACATATTTTGCATAATTGACCGCGCGAGCGCCGTTCGCCGATTTGACAACCGCGCTTTGATCCGGCATTTCATCGCGCGCATGCGGGCCTTGCAAAACTGCGCCCGCCGCTTCCGCAAAACTTTTTTCCGACGCAAACACTGTCACCGCCGGTGACAGCGGTTATCTGTCGTCGCTGAATGAATGACGCGGTTGCATCGTCCCATCAATGAGGATTCCGCACTGTGAGCATAACTGGAAAAGTGAAGTTTTATAACGAGACCAAAGGTTTTGGATTCTTCGTGCGGGATGACGGTTCCGGCGACGTTTTTGTGCATCGCTCAGAGCTGCCGCCCGAAATCAGAACGCTTTACGAGGGGCAGTCGGCAAGTTTCGACGTCGAGAAAACCACCCGTGGCTTGCGTGCCGTGAACATCACGCTTGCATAGGTATTCGTTAGCGTATTCGCGTCCGAATCCTGATCGTTGTCTTGGCTTTGGCATGACAACCATCACGAAAGATCCGGACGCGAATGCCAGACGACGCCAATCCGTCGATAGTTTCGCCGACGCCGCAATTTCAATTCACGGCGCGACAGCAAACAGCCAAGCGGCTTCTTCAAGAGCAGCGGCATACGCTGCTGGTCGGCGGCTCGCGGTCGGGCAAGACCACCCTGCTGGTGCACGAGATCGTCGAGCGGGCGCTGCGAGTTGATAATTCTCGCCATGCTATCTTGCGCCTACACGCCAACGCCGCGCGCGCATCGATCGCGCTCGACACGCTGCCGAAGATATTTCGATTGGCGTTTCCGGGCAGGCTGCTCAAGCGGAATCGCGCCGAGGGCTATTTCTCG
>JASHSY010000404.1 GCA_030040825.1 Xanthobacteraceae bacterium | reverse complement strand
GCGCCGGCAGTTTACCTGTTGTTGCGGCGTTAGAATCTTATGTTGAGCCGAGCGACGGTTTTGAAGTCGTACACCGGATATTGATTGATCATCGGCACGCTGAGCTCCAGTGATAGCGTGGTGTCCTTCATCATGGTTCGCCCGAACATGAAATCGAACGGCAGAAACAGCCGCCCGGTCTGGCCGGTGATCGGATCGCCGTAGTTGATGCGGATGTCCGGGCTTGGATAGAACGTGACGAACCAACGGCTCGGCAGTGCAATATTCAGGGTGGGCGCGAGTTGCAGGTTGCTGACGTTCTTTGAACCCGGCACCGCGGTGGCAAAACTTACGTCGTAGCGCACCAGTCCGGTAAAGAAACTGCCCGGACTTATCTCCGGTAACATGTAGCGCGCGCCGACTATCGGCAGCGCTTGCCAAGTGCCGCCGGTCAGGCCGTCCGTGCCGGTCGGCGCGATGATACGAAGACCCGCGCCGGCGGCCCAGCGTGAATCTATTGTTCGGATGAGCGCGGCCTGGACGTCAGCGTCGCCCAGTCCATAGACGTAGTCTCCGGTCGGATCGACCGACGTAATCGCGTTTTTGGTCGTGAACGGCAGATCGCCGCGCAACGCCAATGTCCATTGCGGCGCGAGATCGATTTTTACGTCCGATCGCAAGATTGCAGAGTCGGTTGTCACGGTGCGGACGGTATCCGGAACGAATCCTTTTCCGGGTGCGGTCTGAAACAGGTAGCGGAGCTGAAACAGGGTCTGTGGCCGGGTAAAGTCCTCTCCGTTGTTGTCATCTGCGGCGGCGGCGGTCGGACCCTGCGAAGGTGGCGACTGCTGCGCGTCGGCCCGGTTCGCCAGGACGACGCAAATAGCGGCGGTGATCGCGACGCACCGCGCCAGTCGAAGAAATTGCCACACGGCACCATCGCCTACGATCAGTGCACCACCTCAACATCGGACATCGAAGTCGGCTTTCGCGTCATTGACCGCCCAGACTTCGGAGCGACGATACGCGCATGACCGGCGGTGGATTCCATCTGCCGGTAAGCGCGTCTGAACGCGGGGCATAGAGGCGCATAGTGAGATTGAACGGGCCCTTCGGCGCCGGCAACCAGTTGGCTTCCTTGTCCGCGCCCGGACTTTCGTTCTGGAAATAGAGATCGAGCGATCCGTCGACATTGTACTTGAACGGCATCCAGCTGCTGACGGCAAACCGATTAAGCGGGTTTGCAACCTGGAAGCCGTCGTTGTCATACAGCGTGACCGACCAGAAGGCGTCGACCGGCGGTGTGGCGCCTTTGTCGAAGTGGAGCGTGTATTTGTTCGCCCCATCCAATGGCTTTCCAGTTTCATCGGCCAAATTGAAAGGATAAATGGCGTCCTCGGGCAGGTTTGCCCCCAGACCGACTTGAGCGACGATCGCGCGCTTCAAATAATAATTGCCGTAGACGCCCATCGTGTCGGTGTTCATCGACCAGCCGTTCACCACACGTGCAAGCGTCGGCATCTTCCACGCCATCAGCTGCTGCGCTTCGCCGGCAGCGCTCTCCAACGCCTTGCGGACCATAGGCTCTGCCTTGTCCAGATCGAAGCTCTTACCCGGTTCGATGCCGATCTTCTTTAATCGGGCAATCATCGGCTGATCGGTGACGTGCGGCGGATGAAGTTTGAGAAGCTCGGCTGCGTAGGTAAAGAACTTGCCAGCCGGCATGGTATCGATCTGCGTCTTCGGCGGGGTCTTCATATCCACCGTCGGATCGATCTTGACGCTCACCGGTTGTGCTGCCTTGCCCCATTGCGACAACGGCGTGATCCTGTATCCGGCCTGGATCTTATGAACGGCATCGTAGTCCGCCGAACCGTCCGTCTTGGTTCGGCCGATGATCCACACATAGGGCGTCGGCGCGTTGATCCTGATGATGCCCGCAGGAACTGTGCCGTGCCAGTTTGGCTGGGTGATCAGGAAATTTTCGGCCTGCGTGCCGGTGGTCCGCCACCCGGGTGAGGCGAATACATCGGTCCACATGTCGAGCATCGGTAAAAGATAGTAACGGCCGCCGGTATCCGGGGCTGAAACCACCATCGGCTCGCCGGTCAAATCGAGCCAAGCCGGCGAATATAAGGTGTCGAAGTTCGGCCGCACCACGATTTTGAGATCAGCCGGCGGATAAGCCGGTACGTTGACAAACATGTTCATCGGCCCTTTGCCAAATTCTTTGCCGGAGTCGACGTTGGTTGATTGTTTGCGGGTCAAATCCATCAACACCAGCGGATAAAAATAAAGGTACGCCTCGGCACCGATGGCATGTGCCTCTTGCTCGGTGACGGCGGCGGCGGCGTTGGACGGAATAGGCGACGTCGCCAACCGGACCGCGGTCAGCAACACCAACAGAGTTGAGATTTTAATACGCAAGGTCGGACCCCGGTTTTCTCCTGCCGGATTTCGCTAGCGGGCGTTCTTTTGTATGGCGCTCATCAGCGTTTCTCGTCTGTTTTGTTTTTTCTTACAGTACGCCATCACGACTTTCGTGTTGTATTCGACATAGCGGAAATCGATCATCGACAGATTTTTCGACGCGCTATAGTAGCCTCGCATCCACCAAGCGATGAGCGCTTGCCGGTCGGGTGGAGCATCGAAAAACTGCTGGCAGGTAATCAGCGACATATCGACAATGACTTGAGCTTTGGCGGGCAATGCGAAAGCCGTGATCAGCAGCAGTGAAGCAACAATGAATCTCGCGCGCATAGCAAATTCTCCAGAATGTTCTGAGGTCTATTTTTGCGTGGTGGAGCGCTGCAGCACTGCCATCACTTTATCGTTCGGGTTGGATGCGCAATACGCCCGCACGTTAGCGATGTTTCGCTCGTATGCTTGCAGATTGACCCAGACGTATCCCTGTTTCTGGTTGAACCAGCCGCTCATCCAGGCGGCGAAATTGGCGGCCTGCTCGGGCGGCATTGCCATATATTGCCCACAGGTCACCAAGGTCATGTCGATTTTAATCTGGGCATGCGCCAGCGACGGAACCATCGCACCGGCGATGACCAAACCGTAGACAAATTTGTTCACTGTCGGTCTCCTCGTTTAGATCTTTCGCATATTTCCCCGCGTACGCTCTTACTTGGCGGAGGCAGTCTCCTCGACTTTCTTCCAGCCTTTGCCTGGATCATAGGCCGTCATGGATTCGGCTTCCTTGGTCGTATTTGGACCGAGGTCTTTTTGAAACACGATGCCGTTGTGATTGACGATGAACGTCACCACGCCGGAGTTGCGGTATGCGGCCGGGTAAGCGACCAGCGCAAAGCCGCCGATCATCTTGCCGTTGACGATATAGTCGAGCGCACCGCCGGGTGCGGCCGGACCTTGTTTGGTCAGGATCTTGTAGTAATAGCCTTGATATGGCGTGCGACCCTCTCCGGTACGGTAGCCGAGCTTTGACGCCGCCGCGAACAGTTCGCCCAGCGGGCTTTCCGGCTCGCCCTGGGCGGTCGGCCAATAAAGCCCATCCTTCTTGCCGGCTTCGCTTACGAAGTGCTCTGCATAGACGCCGGCTCCGGCGCCGGTGCGATCCTTTTCCGCGTATTCGTTCTGTGCATCGACATAAGCGAGGCACGTCTGGATGGTACGAAGCTCGTTGTGACCGATGCGGCGATAAAGAATTTCAGCCAATCCCGCTTCGGTGTCGAAAGACCACATGCCGTTGACCCGCACCAGCGGCACCGGAAACGGATAATTGTTGTCACCGATGATCAGCGTCGCCTTGCGCTCGCCGTCCATCTTGATTTCGTGCTTAGCCTCGTAGGACGCAACGAACCGCCTGCGAGCGTTTTGGTCTGCTATTTTGTCGCCTGAAGAGACGATTTCCTCGCCATCGCGACCGAAAACCGCAACGGCGGCTTTGCTGTCGCCGCTTTTCGCGGCAGTGAGAAGTGCGTCGACAGCGTCTTGCGGCGTCTTGTAATCCTGTTGCGCGGACGCAACCGACGCCGACGCAGCGACAAAAACGGCCGCCGCCAGCGACGTCAGGGCGATCAAGAACTTTTTCATGGTATCCTCGTACATCGGTTGTGCAGTCGGTCAGTGCGCGACAACGGGTAGCTGAGCGCCAGACGCGATCCACGCATCATAGGTTTGGAATTTCACACCGAGCCGATCGTAAAAAACGCGCAGATAACCGTCCGGCCCACGCTCAACCGCGCTTGGCATGACAGTTTGCACCTCCTGGGCCATCACGCCGACATAAGCCTTGTCGCTGCCATTGTAGGCGAAGCGATAGAAGCCGATGCCGTTGTCGAGCCGGCCGAGCAGGACGATGTCGTGCTTGAGATTGACGTCTGAGCGCCGGCCGCCACCGCCGCGGACTCCGCCACCGCCGCCGCGGGACATGCCGCCGCCGCCGTGGGAGAGGCCGCCACCGCCCATACTGGCACGACCGCGTGCGCCTTCCAGTCCGGCCATCCGACCGGCGCCGACATTGCCAATCGCGCCGCCGGCGGGCCGGCTTATGTTGGCCCGAGCGCCGCCGGCCCCGATGTTTGTTCTCGCGTTCCCAGCGCCGGCGTTGCCGCGATTGCCGATATTGGCTCTCGCGTTGTTGCCGGCCCCGATATTGGCGCGTGCATTGCTGCCGGCGCCGATATTCGGCCGATTGGCCCCACCGACATCACCGGTGCGACCGCGGAAGTCCATGCGATTTTGCGCGCCGGCAAGGTTGCCGCGGTTGCCGTTGAATTTTTGCGCCACTTGGGCGTTGTTGTAGCGCACGCCCTGGCGATGCGCCGGGTTATGCACCCAATTGTTGTTGCCGCGATTAATGTTGTTGATATTGACGTTGCGGTTGATGTTGATGTTGTTGCCGCCCCAGTTGAAGCCGCCGCCCCAGTAACCGCCGGACGCCCAGCGTCCGAGCGCGTAACCCGCGCCAAAGGCAAGCCCGGTGGCAATAATTCCGCCGGCGATGTAACCCGGCGCCGGCCAGTAATAGGGCGGATATGACGGATACGGCCAGCCTCCGTAGACGACCGAAGGATCGTAATAAGGCACATAAATCGTGTTCGGCTGCGTCGGTTGAATGACGATGACCGATTGGCCGTCCTGTTGTTGGGTGTCGACCGTCTGCTGGGGAGTGGATTGCAGCTTGTTGTTGGCTTGCGCTTTGGCTCGCAGGCGCTGCACGGCTGCCATGACGTCGGCCTGCTGCGCCAGGACCGCGTCGCCGAGTTGTTGCGTCCAGTTAAGCTGTTGGCTCATCATATCGAGCACGCTTGGCGTTCCGACCAGCGACTTCACGCTGTCGTCCCAGCCTTGTTTGTCAACCGCCGCCTTGAGCGCATCGCCACTGAGATTTTTATTGGCCTTCGCCCAACGTTCAGCTTCGACGACCTCAAGCGGATAGGTCGAGGCCATGAAGATTTCGGAGAGGAGCGGATCGGGGTAAAGCGCAATCGGGGAAACCAGCGCCTCCAGCTGCTGCGGCGAGAGAAGCTGCGATTGATCGGCGGCAGGCGGCGCCGCATCGGTCGAAGTTTGTGCGACCCCGCTCGGCGGCAGGCAGAGGATGCCGAGCAGGCCCGCGATCAACAATGCGCCCAGCTTTTTCACGTTACGTCTCCTTTTACCGATGGCCGACACGCCATCGTCATAAAGTCCTCATGTGCCTCGATCAGCCGTTCTCCGCCAGGTGCTACATGGCGGCGATCCGTTGCGTCGGATGTCCGTCATCGCAACGAGATGGTCATCCCACCAAGACCGAGCGAGATCTGGAGACCGGCCTGGACGCCGTGCACTTCAAGCACCACGCCTTTTTCGTTTTGCAGCCGCGCCACGGCTGCGCCGCCGATAATGGCAGCGCCAGCACCCGCTGCGCTGTAGGTACCGGCAATGTCCGTGGGGTTGTGCAAATGATACGCCGTACCGACCAGATCGACGGCGGCCACGCCAAGCGAGCCGATGCCGACGCCGCCGATGCTCAGCCGGTAGTGATGGCCGTGATACCACAGGCTGCCATTGCCACCGCCGACGCCGAGAATGAACCCGGCCTTGACAATATGCAGCCGCACGCTCCCGGTTTGTGCCTGTGATTGTGCCGGCATGCTCATCAGAATTGCGCCTGCGATCGCGCAAGCCGCCACAAATTTGATAGCGCGAATGAAACTGAACATTGCTTTTCTCCTTTTTGCCGGAGCCCCGGCTTCGCGTTGCTTCAGAATTGCGGGCGCAATGACCAAGCGCCCACCCCGTAATGTCTGCGGGCGCGTTTGGAACCGCGCGCCGTTGTCACCGGACTACTGTCCTTCGTGCATCTTCATCATTTCCTGAATCTTTTTCTTCACGTCCTCCAGATTGAACGAAGCGGCTTGCTGCATTGGCGGGAACTCGATGAACGACTGCGCTGCCGCTGCAACGGTCTGCTGCACTTGCACGAAGCGCCAGAACTCGCGCGCCATGAAGTCGTTCATGTAGCCGCCGCCCATGTCATTGAGCGTTTCGCCGCGGATCGAGGGCGTTCGCTCGAACGGGTCCTGACGCAGGTTGACGATGGTCGGCATGCCAGTCGTCACCTTTTCGCCGGGCCATCCGTAGGGTTGCTGATAGAATTGAAATTTGAAGTCATCGATGCGGATGGCGCCGAGCTGCGCTTCGCCGAAATAAAAGATTTCGTGTCGCGACGACGGACCTTTACCGGTGAGCAAGTCTATCTGGTTATAACCGTCGAGATGATTCTTATAGGTCCGGCCGCCATAAGACCAGCCCTGCAAGAGCTGCTGCGCGATGTTTGGATTGCCCGCCGCCGCAACCAACGTCGGCAGCCAGTCGAGCCCGGAGAAGATACCGTTCTCGACCGTGCCTGGTCTGATCTTGCCGGGCCAGCGGGCGATGCACGGCACTCGGAAGCCGCCTTCGAACACGGTTCCCTTGGTGGCACGGAATGGCGTCATGCCGCCGTCCGGCCAAGTGAACACTTCGGCTCCGTTGTCCGTCGTAAAAATCACGATCGTGTCGTCGGCAACGCCGATATCGTCGAGATGCTTGAGCAGATCGCCGATGTCGTCGTCCATCTGCTCCATGCCTGCTTCTTCGAGGCCATAATTGCTCTCATAGTTCATCTTCGCCTGATATTTCTTCGAAAGATAGGTGAAGACGTGCATGCGGGTGGTGTTGTGCCAGATGAAGAACGGCTTACCCGCCTGCTTGGCCCGATCCATGAATCCCTTTGAGTGCTCCACCAGCACCTCGTCGAAGGTTTCCATGTCGTACTTGGCGTCGCGGCCCTTCTGCCACATCATATGATCGTCGCCCATATTCTTGAACGGCTTGAGCGGACCTTCGTCGACGATGCGCTGCTTGCCTACCTTGCCCCAGCGCGGCATCACCGTTTGGTCGTCGGTTTCGGTCGCCCAGGAGTGGACGAGATTGCGCGGTCCATATTTGTCGATCCAGTCCTGCGGATAGTCGAACCAGTACGGATCGGACATTGCGTCGAGATGGTATAAGTAACCAAAGAATTCATCGAAGCCATGTAGCGTCGGCAGGTACTTGTTCAAATCGCCGAGATGATTCTTGCCGAACTGCCCGGTCGCGTAACCCATCGACTTCAAAATCAGCGCCGTGGTCACCGACTGTTCCGGCATGCCAACATCAGCGCCGGCTTGTCCGACCGTGGTCAAACCGGTGCGGAGCGGAATCTGCCCGGTGATGAAATTGGCACGGCCGGCTGTGCAGCTTGCCTCTGCATAATAGTCGGTAAAGCGCACGCCGCCGGCCGCAAGCTTGTCGAGGTTCGGCGTTTTGCCGGACATGATACCCTGGTGATAAGCGCCGATATTGAACCAGCCGACATCGTCGCCCATGATGACCAGGATGTTCGGTTGTTTACCCGATGCTTGTGCCTGCGCCACGGTTGTTTGAATCGTCGCCGCGGCCGAGCCCAATGCCGATGCCGCAGCCAGCGTCGTGGTGCCAAGCAGCATATTTCGACGATTGAGTTTATTTGACTTCGATCCTGAATTGTCGTCGCGGTCTTTGTTGGACATTGCTCTTGCTCCTCACTCGTGAAATTCGCCTGATTTACGAGTCGAACGGAAATATCCTCTTCCAATCGTTCTTCATGCTGATGACAGTCCAGCCGTTTCTTTTCGCCTCGTCGTCGAGTGCGGGCGTGAAGGTGCCGATCTTGCTTTCGGGCAGGCCGCGTGCCGGACCATAGGCATATTCGCGTTGCGCATCGTCGTGCAGGACGAGCATCATCAATCGCGCGCCGTCGCCGGCTCCGGTATATTCCAGCATCTCGCGGTCGCCGACCGAATTACCGAATGCCGCGCGCGGGCGGCGGCCGATCATCAGATGAATGCCTTCGGGCTTGCCAGCACTGTCGTTATTCAGAAGTAGCTTCGGCTCCTTGGTCAGGAACGGTTTGCCGTCCTTGTCGTAACCGAACTTCGTGCCGCCTATGGTGCCGACCACCTGTTCGAGCGGAATGCCGTAGACCCGCTGCGAGTAGACGCGCACAAAATCCTGACCGCCGCCGGTCACGATATAGGTCCGGAAGGCATTGTCCCGCAGATACTGGAGGACATCGAGCATCGGCTGATAGACCAGGTCGGTGTAGGGTCGCTTCCAGCGCGGATGCTTGGCGGTTTCAAGCCAGGTCTTCACCTCGGCTTCGAATTCCTCAACCGGCATGCCGGTCAACGTGGCGGCGAGAATGGTCTCCAGGTCGTGTCGCGACAATCTGGCCATCGCTTCCCGGTCGCCGGACAGCACGGTCTTGAACGGCTCGACGGTCTTGAGCTCGGGCTTCCGCCCGACCACCGCCGGAACGCGGTCCAGGCAATAGACCACCTGCGAATAAATCGGATGCTCGACCCACAGCGTGCCGTCCTGATCGAAGGTAGCGATGCGTTGTTCGGGCGGCACAAATTGCGGGTTCGTCCGATCGGTAGCAACACGTACGAAATTGAGGATCGCCTGTTTCGCCGAGCCCTCGTTCCATGACGCTAGCGGCGCGCCGGCTACAGTCTGCGCGCGGACGGTCGCCGGCAGAAATAATTGCGGAAATGCCGGCAACAATGTCAGCGCAGAAACCAGGGCGCGTCTGTCTATGCCAGACGGCAGGTCGCCGGACTTCATAGTCCCATCTCCCAACACGTTCGCCCACCCCTCAGGGGGCAGGCGTCAATGCCTTGAGTTCTTTCCGAGCCGTGCCGAAGCTGCCAAGCTGATAGACCGACGCGCCAGCAGCCGAGAACGTGAACGACGGGAATGGCTCGGCCAGCATGTTGTTCAAATATTTTTCCGTCCCGACGCCGATGGTTACGTGTGGATTGAATCGCTTGCCCGCCGCGATCGTGGTGAAATTGGCGACATACTCGATCAGAGATTTCTGAATGTCGCGTCCGTCTGCCTCGCTGAAGAAGGCTGCCGGGGCTCCGGTCTTGACGGTATAGGGTCTAACGGCCGTAATGATTTCATTTTGCAGACGACGCAGGTTCTCGGTCGGTTCGATGACGATCCCCGCGAGGCCGATCGGCGGAGACGGGATGTAGTAATATTTGTACGCCTTCAACGTCCAAGCCGTGGGTTTCTCTTTCGCCATTACCGCGTTCGCGGCGGCATAGACCTTGTCGAGGTCATCGGTACGGACGAACTGCTGCAATAGGGAGATATGCGGGTTGTGCGTCTCATCCAAAGCGAAGCCCTTCGGGAAGGAGGCGCGCAGACGCGCGTTGGCGGCCCCGGCGCGCTGGATCATCATTGAATCGGGTTCGAGCGCGATATCGATCGCCGTCACCGCATTTAGTTGCGCGCGCGCCCGGTGAACAGACGTGAGCGTCAACGCGAGCCCAAGGCCAACGGCCGCAAT
>JASHSY010000006.1 GCA_030040825.1 Xanthobacteraceae bacterium | reverse complement strand
CAACGTCGCGGCGACCGGCAAGCTGGTTCGCCGGTAGGACGAAGCCCATGCTCAAGAGCAAAGTTGACGCGATGCGCACCGTGCTGGTGACCGGTGGTAGCCGCGGGCTGGGGCTGGCCATTGCGCAAGCGCTTGCGGCCGGTGGCTATGCCGTGATCGCGTTGGCGCGCGGCAAAAGCAAGGAACTGACTGCGGCGATGGCGGCCACCGACCATGCCGGAACCGGCGCGCTGCACTTCGTGCCGTTCGATCTCGGCGCGGTCGACAAGATTCCACAATTAGTGCGTGGCCTGCGCAAGGAATTCGGCCCGCTGTTTGGGCTGGTCAACAATGCCGCGATCGGTCACGCCGGCGCGCTCGCGACCATGCACAATTCCAAGCTCGCGGAACAGGTGCGGGTCAATACGCTCTCGCCGCTCGTCCTGACCAAATACGTGGTGCGCGGCATGATGGCGGACGGCGCCGGCCGCATTGTCAACGTCGCCTCCATTATCGGATTTACCGGCTACAGCGGGCTTGCCGCCTATGCCGCGACCAAGACATCGATGATCGGCATGACCCGCTCGCTGGCCCGGGAGGTCGGCCGCTTCGGTATCAACGTCAATGCGGTGGCGCCGGGATTTTTAGCCACTGACATGACGCACGGATTCGACCGCGATACCTTGCAGAAAATCATGCGCCGCACGGCGCTGCGGCGTTTCGCCGAGGTCGGCGACGTCGCCCACGCCGTCGAATTTTTACTCGGCGACAAGGCGCGCAACATCAGCGGCACGGTCGTGACCGTGGATGCCGGCGCTACGGCGTAACGATCTTCCGCTCATTCCGCGCAAACGGTCATGAGGGCAGCCGGCGTCTCGCCTGCCATTGCATCCTCCGCAGCTCAATGCGATGAAGTAGGGTGCGGGAACGCCGCAAGGTTTTCAAGTAAACTGGTGCTACGCCCAGTCAGTATGACACGAAGTGAAAGGACTGTTCTATGGCACTGCCCATCTTGATCGCGCTTGCCGGCCTGATGGGCGCAAGCGGCGTCATGCTCGCGGCGGCCGGCGCGCATGGGACGCCGCGCGTCGATCTCGGCGGCGCGCCGTATATGCTGCTGTTTCACGCCGTCGCGATCCTCGGCGGTGCCGCGCTCGCGCACCAGGCGCTGGTGTCGCGGCCGCTCATTTTTCTGGCGCTGATCGGCTGGGTGGTGGGTGCAAGCTTATTCGCCGGCGACATCGCGGCCCGCGGCTTCCTCGGGCATCGACTGTTTCCAATGGCCGCACCGACCGGCGGCATTATTATGATCGCCGGTTGGTTCGCCGTTGTCGTCGCCGCCGTCGCCGTCCTGCTGCATCGCGCCGCTTGATGGGCGCGGCGCAACGCGGGCGTCTCAGCTCGGGAAAATCAGGCACGTCGTCGTGCCATGCGCGAGCAATCGACCCCTAACGTCAGTGACGCGGCCTTCCGCCGTGCCGATGCGACGGCCGCAGTTGATGACGTTGCCCTCGGCCTTGATCGGGCCGGTCTCCGGCGTGATGACCCGGATCAGCGAAATCTTGAACTCAAGCGTCGTACTGCCGATGCCTCGTTCGAGCGTCGATTGGATAGCAAGGCCCATACAGCTATCGAGCAGAGTCGCTGTGAGGCCGCCGTGCACCGTGCCCCACGGATTGAGGTGTGCGGCCGTTGGATCGAGTTCGATGACGATGCGCCCGCTTTCGGCCTCTACCACGTCATAGCCCAAGGTCTGTGCAAAGGTATTCAGCGGCAGCGCTCCGTTGGCCAGACCGGTGACAAATTCCAGCCCACTCATTGCCTTCTGTCGCTCGGCGCTGACCGTCCCGTAGGTCTTGATAGGCATCCTTGGCTCTCCCGGCTTCGCTAATGCGCGGGACAGCTAAAGGTGGCGGCGACATTGAGGGCCACCCGAAACCTGCGCGCCGGCCGTGGGCGCGCCGACCGACGTCACGTAGCGGTGCGGCCCCACACCTGGGCCACAGCGTACGTGGTGAACGAGGTATCGGGCTTGGCGAGATGCCGCCGACATTCGGCAAGCGCAGTGTCGAGATCGGATTCGTCAATCAGCCCGAGCTTGAGGGCAGCGGCGCGGAGCGACTCCACCGTTGACGGCAGATAATCGACCATCGGATCAGTCGCGCGCACGGCAAGGAGCGCGGTGCGGTATTGCACGTCGCGCAATCCCGCCTGCCGCACCACGAAATAAAGCCGGCGCGCCAATTCGAGATCGGCGCCGACAGTCTTGAATACGGCGAGCAGTAATGACTTGAGCCGGTCGAAGGCCGGATGCGGCGGATAACAATGAAGCGTCGAGCCGTCGGGCTCCTGCAACGCGACAATGCCACCCGGCTTGGCGAGACGTTTGGCTTCGCGCAACAGCCGTTCCGGATCGCCGGCCGTGGAGGCGACAAAGCGCATATGCACCAGGTCGAAGCTGCCATCGGGGAGGCCGGTGCCATAGGCGTCGCCGTGCCTGAATTCGGTGTTGGCCGCCGCCTCCCGGCGCGCGAATTCAAGAAAGCCGGGATTCATGTCGAGGCCGACGACCCGGCCGTTGGCGCCGACGCGGGCAGCGAGCAAATCGGTGACGCCACGCGGCCCGCAGCCGATGTCGAGGCAGTGCCAGCCGCGCATCGGGCCGAAGCGGTCGAGCATGGCGAGCGCTTCCGGCGTCATCGCCTGCCCCTGCACCAGCAGGCGCTCGATTTCGCCCGTGCGCTGTTCGAGCGGATAGTTTCCGGAAAATGCACTGGTCATATCGCGCCTGTGATTCGGGGGCCGATGACGATTTGCCATCACGACGCGTGCTGCATCGCTGACGCAGCGGATTTACCCGACGGGGCGCCGGGCCGCAATCAACGCACGAGACGAACACACCTTTCGTTAAGGCGCGGATTCATTGACGCGTGTTATTCTCGATTGAGACCTGTTCGATAGTGTTCTTGCAAGGGTCGATTGCGAACGCGAATTAACACGCGAGCCAGAGGCAAATTTTCGATTGAGAGTGCCGTTGCCAACGCGACAATGTATGATCAGATTCCATCCTTGATATCCTCAAGCGGTCTCTCAATCGGCCCCGGCCCCAAGCACATGCCCAAGTTCCTGCGCATCGGAGTCCATCAGTCGAACGTTTCCGGATACACGTCAAAGGCATGGTGGCTTCGCCGAGTTGGCTCGACGGTTTTCCTGAAGTGGGGCGCCGTTGAGGTCCACGGCGTAGGAGATGGGCGAAAGATTTACTGGACGCTTCCGCCACGGGTGAAAACAATTCGTTGCCGCACGGTGCAGCGTGCCAAAGACTATGCAAAAGCCGCAATCGCGCGGCGACGCAGCCATCGCTATGAACCGCTGGCCGGAAATATTGCGATCCGGCGCCGACGCGCCAACAGTGGTGCCGAACTCGAACAGGCGCTCGCCACGATCCTGGTTGTCGATATCGTCCGGTCCACCGAAAAAGCCGCGCGGCTGGGCGATTCGCGTTGGACACAGGTGATGAATCACTATTACGCCGCCGTCCG
>JASHSY010000403.1 GCA_030040825.1 Xanthobacteraceae bacterium | reverse complement strand
ACCAATCAGCCGGATGTCCCGCTGGCTGATCCGGTGAAGCCCGAGCGGTCGAATTATTACGACGTTGGCGTCGACCAGGTGGTGCTTCCTGGTCTGACCGTGGGAGTTGACGCCTATTACAAGCAGGCGACCGACATGCTCGACGACGGTCAGTTCGGGCAAGCCGTCGTCTTGACGCAGTTCAATTATGCGGAGGGCTTTAGCGAAGGCGGCGAATTCAAGCTCAAATACACCAACGGCAACTTCAAGGCCTATGGAAACCTTGCGGTCAACATAACGGAAGGCAAGGATGTGGTGTCGAACCAGTATCTCATTGACGCCGCAGACTACAATTATTTGCTCACCCATTGGCATTACACCGACGATATGCAGCTGTTGACCGGCTCGGCGGGCGTCTCGTACCGCTGGAGCGATACACTCTTCACCGCCAGCCTGATCTACGGCAGCGGTCTGCGCAGCGGCGATTTGGAGTCTACGCCGCCCGTTCCACCAAATTCCGAGCACACGCCGCCGTATGCGGTGGTCAATGTCGGCGTGTCGCACGATTTCAAGTGGTCGTACGAGGCCAAGCCACTGACCGTGCGCTTCGACATCGTCAACCTGTTCGATCAGATCTATGAACTGCGCACCGGCAGCGGCATCGGCGAGTTCGCGCCGCAATTCGGGGCGCGCCGCGGCTTTTATGCGGGTGTTTCGCAGAAACTGTGATGGCCGCGCATTCGGGCGCATCTACCGTGCTGATTTTTCTGTTGCAGCTTGACTACGGCTGGGAGGCTATGCCGAATGAAGTTAGAAAAACGCCAAAGTTTTTCTTTATTCAAATTCTAAAGAGCGAATTTGCGTTACGAACGTGGTGAAGGAGTGCATGCGTATACGAGCGAACATACCTGACAAACGGAGCGGTGAGCGATCCTATGCGCGGCAGATTTGCTTGCGCGCACTCGCCATAATGGCGCTGTGCATGGCGTGGGCGCCGGCAGCACTTGCTCAGACCGGTGTCGAACATTCGGCCGCGATCGCCGAGCTGCCGCAGGACCTCTCGCCGTGGGGCATGTTTCTGCATGCCGACAGCATCGTGAAAGCGGTGATGATCGGCCTTGCCTTTGCTTCGCTGGTCACTTGGACCGTATGGATCGCCAAAAACCTGGAATTGCGTAGCGCCCGTCTCACGCTTCGGCGCGATCTGCGCCAGCTGTCCGATTGCGGCACACTGAAGCAAGCGCGTGAGCAATTGAGCGGCAGCACGAGTCCAGCCGCACGCGCCCTGCAGGCCGCTGGCGCGGAAATCAAACAATCCGCCGGATTGCACAGCGATGGCTTGAAGGAACGCATCGCCTGGCAACTCGAGCGTGTCGAGGCGGCCGCCGGCCGCAACATCGCACGCGGCACCGGGATTCTCGCCACCATCGGGGCGACTGCGCCCTTCGTCGGGCTGTTCGGCACGGTGTGGGGCATCATGGACAGCTTCATCGGTATTTCCAAAGCCCATACCACCAATCTTGCCGTGGTCGCGCCGGGCATCGCCGAAGCTTTGCTGGCTACGGCGCTCGGGCTCGTCGCCGCGATCCCGGCAGTCGTAATCTACAACATGCTCACTCGCTCGACCGCGCATTATCGTGCGCTCATCGGCGACACCTCCGCGCAAGTGATGAAGCTGGTAAGCCGCGACCTCGACCGCGCGCGGTTTGCCAAAGCCGAAAGACAGTCGCAAGTCGTATCGCAAGCCGCGGAGTAAGGCCGATGGCGATGCGTCTGGACCATGGCGAAGATGAGCTTGAGGAAGTACATGGCATCAATGTCACGCCGTTCATCGACGTGATGCTGGTGCTGCTGATCATCTTCATGGTGGCGGCACCGCTGGCGACCGTCGATATCGCCGTCGATCTGCCGTCGTCAAACGCCGAGCAGCGGGAACCGCCGAACAAGCCGATCTATCTGACGCTGAAATCCGATTTAAGTCTTGCCATCGGCGACGCAACCGTTGCGCGCTCCGATCTCGGCCACGCGCTGGATACGGCAAGTGGCGGCAACAAGGATGAACGGATATTTTTGCGCGCCGATCGCAGCGTGCCCTATGGCGAGGTCATGACGGTGATGAATGAGTTGCGCGCAGCGCGCTACCTCAAGGTCGCGCTGGTGGGGTTGGAGGTGCGGCAGGCGAAATGAGCACTTTAACGCTGCCGTGGTATGATGATCGCAATCCGCGCGAATTGCTCCGCTGGATTGTGGCGGCCACCATCGTCGTGGCTATTCATGCCGGCGCTATCGCCTATTTGCTCTCCCGCCCCCAACCATTCGAGTTCGGTGACGAATCCGACGTCGTGACCGTCGAGCTTGCGCCGATCGATACGACACCCGATGCGGTGGCACGCGACATGGCGCCGGCACCGGAGACCATGGTCGAATCGAAGCCGGTCCCGCAGCCGCAACAGCAACAAAAACCGCCCGACGAGGTAAAAATAGAGCAGCCGCCGGACGCGAATGCGATCCTGCCGGAGCCGATCGTCAAGCCGCTGGAGAAAACTGACGAGGCGCGGCCGGCGGCGCCGCGCACAGCGGAGAAGGTCAAGGGTGGCGCGCCGCGCGTCGCGCCGTCATGGCAGACTAGCCTGATGCGACAGCTCCAGCGCGCCAAGCGCTATCCGCCGCAGGCACAAGCGCGCAACGAGCAGGGCGTCGTGTTGTTAGGCTTCAGTCTCGACCGCGACGGCCGGGTGCTGGCGCATCGC
>JASHSY010000402.1 GCA_030040825.1 Xanthobacteraceae bacterium | reverse complement strand
CGTCGCGCCGATTACGGCATCACTGTTTCGGTCGCCCCCGGCGCGGGAACCGCCGTAATCGCCGACAACATGATCGCCGACATTCGCAACGGCGCCATTGTCGGCATGGAATGGAAGAAGCCGGTGAGCGGCGATCTCGCCAGCGACGGCGCGACCCGCTACGCCCAATTATCGATCGGCGGCAATCGGGTGCGCTGACGAGCCGCCGCGTTGCTTTGTGCCGAACTTTGTGCCGAATCTGTGCTTTTCAGCCGCGCAGCTTCGCGCCGCGCCACAACGCCGCGCTAGCCCGCAAATATTGCGGCGGATAGGCAACCTCGCCGCCTAGCGCTTGCGCGGCGTGCCAGCCCCAATGCGGATCGTCGAGCAAGGCGCGCGCCAACGCCACCATATCGGCGCGGCCCTCGGCGACGATCGCCTCCGCCTGCGCAGGACTTACGATCAGGCCGACGACGCGGGTCGGCATGCCGGCTTCGCGGCGAATTTGTTCGGCAAGCGGCACGTTGTAGCCGGGCGTTCGCGGCACGCTTGCCTGACCTTGCGTGCTGACGCCGCCGGACGAGACGTCGATGTAATCGAGCCCCGCTCGCTTCAGTAACTTGGCGACCGCTACGGCATCCTCGACAGTCAGACCGCCATCGAGCCAATCGCTGCCGGTCAACCGCGCGCCGAGCGGCATGCCGCGCGGAATGACGGCGCGCACCGCGTGCACGACTTCGAGCGGAAAACGCATCCGACCGTCGAGCGAACCGCCATACGCGTCAATCCGCGTATTGGACACTGGCGAGACGAAACCGTGCAAGAGGTAGCCATGAGCGAAATGCAGTTCGACGGCGTCGAAGCCGATGCGCAGCGCGCGCTTGGCGGCGGCGACAAAGCAGTCGCGCACATGCGCCATGTCGTCCTCGCTCATGGCCCGCGGAATGTGCCAGCCAGGACCGAATGCAGTTGCCGATGGCGCGATGGTCGGCCACGGATCTTCGCCCGGCGGCAGTGCCTTGCCGCCTTCCCACGGCCGCTGCGCCGAAGCCTTGCGGCCGGCGTGCGACAACTGGATGGCGAGCTTCGCTCTGCCGATGCGCCGGCAATGTGCGACAACGGCCTCAAGCGCCGCCTCGCAAGCATCGGAATAAAGCCCAAGGCAGCCGTGCGTGATGCGGCCGGAGCGCTCGACGTGGGTCGCTTCGACGACCAACAGGCTTGCGCCGGAATTCGCCAGCATGCCGAGATGGGTCATGTGCCAATCGGTAGCGACGCCGTCATTGGCGCTGTATTGGCACATCGGCGAGACGACGATGCGGTTGGCGAGATCAAGATCGGCGAGTCTTAGCGGCGAAAACAGAGCACTCGACATGACATCACATGGAGTCGCGGTTTCGATTTACGAAGTCGGATTTAGCAAGGAAGCGGGATTGCAGAAAAAGGAGTTTACGCCGAAGCGTGACTGGCTTCCACGCCAGCGAGTCTTGCCCATTCATCGCGGGTGCGCACCGCTTCGCGCACCGCCTCGATAAATTCTTCCGGCGTGTAATAGTGTCGCCAACGGCCGCTTTCACGCAACTCAATCACATGCGCACGGCGACGCTCGGCCAGTGCGAGCCATTTGCGCGCCACGCTGTCGTACGGACCGGGTTGCCGGGACGACATGAGATGCCGGAGGCGCCCGCTTTACCGGGCTCTGGAGTTCAATGCCGAACGCGTGCGTGCGAATATCGACGCTCACTGAAGGCGCACAATTTCACGTTGGAACGGCCATCGGGCGGGGTTACGAACCGGCACGGGGAACAAAAGCCCGCGGCAAATCAACCACAATGTCCCAAATTCACGCGGAACCAACGCGGACGCAACAGAAATGCCGAAAACGGCACAGCCATCCTGTGCTTGATAAACTGATTCTGTTGATAAGTCTGTGGAAAAAATATCCTAGAGCGGCACGCGTACTAGCCGCGCGATTTCACCGGCAATGCCGCCACGAAACGCCAGCGCGCAGAGCTGCGCAGAGCGGCATGCCGATATTGCAACCGAGGTCATCGCGGAATTTCCGCATCTTGCCGGCAATATCCTCCACGACGCGCACACCGCTATTCTCATGCGCGAGCACGGAAGTAGTCGAATCTGCACGCGCGATACGGATTTCAGCCGGTTTCCGTTTCTTGAAACAGTCGATCCGGCGCGGCCATAAGCACAACGGCGAGCAGCTTTGACCCAAATTTCTCCGTAGCAGCGCTTCGCAGCGCGGTCAGTGTTTGATCGTATTGGCGACTTTGTAGCTGGCCTCGGTCTTGGCCTTGATGTCGTCGAGCGTCACCCCCGGCGCCAGCTCGATCAGTGTCATGCCACCGCCCTTGCGGTCGATGGCGAAAACGCCGAGGTCGGTAATCACCATGTCGACGACGCCGGCGCCGGTGAGCGGCAGCGTGCACTTATGCAGCAGCTTGGCCTCGGTCTTGGCCGAGTGCTCCATGACGACGACAACTTTCTTGACGCCGCCGACCAGATCCATGGCGCCGCCCATGCCTTTGACCATCTTGCCGGGGATCATCCAGTTGGCGAGGTCGCCGTTTTCCGCCACCTGCATGGCGCCGAGAATAGCAATGTCGATG
>JASHSY010000401.1 GCA_030040825.1 Xanthobacteraceae bacterium | reverse complement strand
GCCCGGGAGACCCAGTATTTCGGCGATCCCTTCGAGCCGGGGCCCTTGCGCGCTCAAAGGATTGAACGGATTCGCTGAAATTTTCGCGACGGCGCAAGCGGCATTTCCATCGCGCGGGGCGGGGGCCGGTCTAGTCTCGCTGCCAATATCGGCCAAATCGGTCGTAATGACGCCCTGTGGACGTTGCCCCACCGTCTGGCGAATGCACCTTGTCAATGGCCCCTTTTCGGACCATTGGAAGCGATCGAACGAAAGGAAGGCCGCGCCATGGCGAATCCGAAAGGGGAACTTGAATCGCTCCTCATGCAGCGATCGCTGACCGATGCGCAGCTCCAGGCGGCGGCGGACTCGGCGACGGACTTCCGGATCCTGCCGGACGCGACAGTGATCAAGATCGGCGGACAGAGCATCATCGACCGCGGCCGTGCGGCGGTCTACCCGCTCGTGGACGAGATTGTCGCCGCCCGCAAGGCCCACAAGCTATTGATCGGGACCGGCGCAGGCACCCGGGCTCGGCACCTTTACTCGATCGCGGCTGGGCTCGGCCTGCCGGCAGGCGTCCTTTCGCAACTCGGCGCCTCGGTTGCCGATCAAAACGCCGCGATGCTGGGGCAACTCCTCGCGAAGTACGGTATCTCCGCAGTTGACGGCGCCGGGCTATCGGCAGTCCCGCTCTACCTCGCCGAGGTGAACGGCGTGGTCTTCAGCGGCATGCCGCCCTACGGTCTTTGGATGCTCCCGGCTTCCACCAGCGTCATTCCGCCTTACCGCACCGACGCCGGATGCTTTCTTGTCGCCGAGCAGTTCGGCTGCAAGGCGATGATCTACGTCAAGGATGAGAACGGTCTCTACGCCGCGAACCCGAAGACCTCGAAGGGCGCCACATTCATCCCAAAAATCTCGGTGACCGAGATGCGGGCGAATGGGCTGGACGACTCGATCCTCGAGTTCACAGTTCTCGATCTGCTCAAATCGGCGCGCCACATCCGCCAGGTACAGGTCGTAAATGGACTCGTCCCCGGCAATCTGACCCGCGCACTCGCCGGCGAGCACGTCGGCACCATCATCACCGCGAGCTGAGAGAGTGACCGCAATGGCCGACGCCCCCAACGAAATCAAGCATGTCGCCTCGCCGCTTGCGCGCCAAACTCTGCTGGACGCCAAGCTCACGCGCCCGGTCGCTGACAAGACTCCAATCCGGCTCCTGCCCTGGCTGCAGGTCGTGAAGATCGGCGGCCGTTCCATCATGGATCGTGGGGCGGATGCGATCCTGCCGCTGGTGGAAGAAATCCGCTCTCTTCTGCCTGAGCACCGTTTGCTCATTCTGACCGGCGCAGGCCTGCGCGCACGCCACGTCTACAGCGTCGGCCTTGATCTCGGGCTGCCGGTCGGTTCGCTTGCCCCGCTCGCAGCGAGCGAGGCCGGCCAGAATGGCCACATACTCGCGCTTCTGCTCGCGTCGGAGGGTGTCTCCTATGTCGAGCGCCCGACCATCGCGAACCAGCTCGCCATTCACCTCACCGCGACCCGGGCGGTCGTCGGCAGCGCCTTTCCTCCGTATCATCACCACGAGTTTCCGACCTCGCGCATCCCGCCTCACCGGGCCGACACCGGCGCATTTCTGCTCGCCGACGCGCTTGGCGCGGCCGGCCTCACAATCGTCGAGGACGTGGACGGGGTGTACACCACCGATCCCAAGGGACCGGACGGAAAACAGGCACAGTTGCTCCGCGAAACGAGCGCTACCGAGCTCGCGAAGCTGAAGGGCACGCTGCCGTTCGACCGGGCGCTCCTGGAGGTCATGGCGACCGCACGCCATATCGACCGCGTGCAGGTCGTGAACGGACTCGAGCCGGGCCGCCTCACCGCCGCGCTACGCGGCCAGCATGTCGGGTCAATCGTTAAAACCGGCGCCCGCTCGACCTGAATGTTGGAAATGCGACAACGCGGCCTCCGCTGATTTCAGCAAGCTTGCTTCAGCACGGCAGCTTCCGCGCGCGATCCGCCAGCATGCGGCGCACGGCGGCAAAGACATTGTCGAAGGCCGGGCGTCGATAATCCCACTTCGGATCGTCCGACAGCGGCACCATGACCATGGTGGCATTCGCCTCGAACAACAGAATGTCGCCGTCGCGGCTGACGGCAAAATCGATTCCGCAATAATCGAGATCGAGCGCAGCATTAATGCGCTCCAGCGCCGCCATCCCTCGCTCACCGACGGTGCCTGCCATGTCTGACAAAAACGCGGCGTCGTGCGCGCGGTGCTCCGCCGATTCCGCCATGTCGGCGCGGAAATAATGGACTTTCCAATGCCGCGAGATTGCCAAATGCAGCGGATAGATTTTGCGGTCGATGATCATGACGCGAAGCTTGCGGAAAAAGCCACCGCTGTCGCGCGCATCGAGTTCTTCGATCAGGCACAAATCTTCGCCGGGAAAATCCGCCGCCGCGGCAAGTGCAAGTGGATTTTCGGCACGGATGAAATGCCGGCCGGTATGGAAACCGGGCGCGCGCACAAGAAATGGAAATGCAAATCCGTGTTCTGCCGCGAACGCAGCGCCTTCCGGCCCGGTCAATGACCGCTTCGGCAATGTGGCCATACGGGGAACAACGACATTTGGCAACCCGCGCAGGCGCCTGACGTTGCCGGTGCGTCCGGTTTTTCGCACCGCGCACGGATGATTGATGATCGGCCGGTCGGAGCGGCCGACAATCGTCTCCGCCACTTCCAATCCTTCGCGGCATAAGTCCGCGTCGCCGATGCTGTTGAAGATGAGATCATGCGGCGGCAATGCAACCGCCGGATCGGCATATTCGGCCACCAATAGTGTGGTCTGGAATCGCCGGTTGTCGAGAATCGAACGCACCGGAATGTTGCCGCCCGCCGCGGAAACGAGCAACAACACTGAAATCGCATCGCCCTCGCCGCGATAGGGCAACACCGTCAAAAAATTATTGGTGAAGGCCTGATCGCGGTGTCGGCGCGCCCCTGCTGCATCGCCTAGTTCGGCAAGGAGGTTGCCCAAGCCGCGGTGGGCGTGGACATCGCCGGGATCGATCTGCAGGGCGGCCTCAAAGTGACTGCGCGCCTCGTCAAATTCGCCCACGGCAAGCAAAAGGTTGGCGAGGTTGACGCGTCCGCGCGGATTGTCCGGATGATGGCGGACGGCGGCGCCGAATAATGAGCGCGCAGCCGACTTATATCCGGCGTCGAGAACAAGCGTACCGAAATCGTTGAGCGCACCGAAGTCGGTCGGCGCGCGGCGCAGCAATTCGAGATAATCGCGCTTGGCCTCCTCGAAGCGGCCATCTTCGCGGAAAAGGCTGGCGCGCTCGAACAACAACTCTGCGGAATCCGAATTTTGCGCGAGCGAGCGTTCGAGCTCGGCCAGACGGAGCCGGCGCGTCGTCCCCAGCGAATGATCGGTCACGGCGATCCGCGCTCCCATTTGCGCCATTTAAAGCGAATCGGATCGGCCGATATTAGAATAAAATTTACCATAACGGCGAAAGATGCACTCTCACGCAGCGCAGGCAAAACATCATCATGGAAGACACGAGAAGCGGCGCATCCGGCATCGTCCTTGGCGATCCCGTCCCGTGGTTCAGCGCACCGCTGATCGGCGAAGGCTCCTTCTCGCTCTCGGTCGCCGCCGGCCGCTGGGTCGTGCTGTCTTTCCTCGGCGAGCCGGCAAACGCTCGCGCAGAGCAGGAACTGGCCGAGCTGTTTCGCTGCGCCGAGCTGTTTGAAGAAGAGCACATCACTTTTTACGGGGTGCTCGCGGCACCCCCGGACGATCCGGCGCCATATTTGAGACGCAGCGGCGCAGCGACGGCGTTCCTCGCCGACTACGATGGCGCCATCGCCCGCACCTTCGGCGCCGCCGACATGCCGCGGACCGTCGTGCTCGATCCGATGTTACGGGCGGTAGCCAACATCCCCTGGGATCACTCCGACGGCCACGCCGAGACTGTCCGCAACGTGCTGCGTAGCCTGCCAGCAGTAGACGATTCCGCCGGCGTTGCGCTCACCGCGCCGGTCCTGGTGCTGCCGCGCGTATTCGACTTTTCGCTCTGTGACACGCTCGTGCGTTTCTACGACCAGATTGGCGGCAAGGATTCCGGTTTTTTGTTTGACGTCGAGGGCAAGACCACCAAGGTGGTCGATTATCGGCTCAAGCGACGCAACGATCTCGTCGTCGCCCATCCACAGCTGCGCGAGGCGATCCGCAGCCAGGTCGTCCGCCGGCTCGTTCCGGCCATCGAACGGTTTTTCCAGTTCCAGGCGACGCGCATGGATCGCTACATCGTCGCTTGCTACGACAGCGCCGTCGGCGGCCATTTCTACCGGCACCGCGACAACGTCAATGTCGGCGCACAGCACCGGCGTTTTGCCGTGTCGATCAACCTCAACAAGGATTTCGACGGCTGCGATCTGGTGCTGCCGGAATTCGGCAGCCGAACCTACCGCGCGCCGCACGGCGGCGCGCTGGTGTTTTCCTGCGGCGCGCTGCACCAAGTTACGCCGGTGACGCGCGGCCAGCGCTACGCTTTCCTCGCCTTTCTATATGGCGAGGCCGATGCGGCGTTGCGCGAAAGCAATAACGCGCGGCTGCACCAATCGGCGGCGCAGTATGCCGTCGAATCCGATCGACTGTTTCCCGAACAAACCTTGACGCAACGCGCCGGCTGAGCAACACACGCCAAAAATAAAAGCCGCCCGTTTGGGCGGCTTTTATGCATGCTTTTGTGCGTTCGGCGTTACTTGGTGAGGTCGCGCGCGGCGTCCTTCACGTCGCCGGCGATGTTGTGCGCCTCGCCTTTCGCCTTGTCGGCTGCGCCTCGAATATATTCCCGGCCCATTCGATCGCTCCAATTTTTCCGACTGGGTAATCGCCGTGATAACGCCGCGCGGGCGGCAGCGGTTGCCGGTTGTTCCGCACGCGCTGGATGGGTTTCCGTCAAATGGTTGCGGATGTATCAGGTTGCGGCGATGCGTTGGCGCAACGCCCCACCGCGCGAATGCGGCAGTCATTTTCGGCATTGTACTCGCAGCCGTCAGGCATCCTCCTCCAGCGGCTCGAACTTCGGCTGAAACCAGACTTGCGCGATAAGAGTCGGTACGACGGCACTGCCGACGACAGCCGTGATCAGCACGGTGTATTGGGTCTGATCAATGATGTGGTTGGTGAAGCCGAACAGCGCCGAGATCGATCCGAAGGTCAGGCCGGTCGACATCATCAACGTCGTATACATTCCCTCGCGCGGCTCGAATTTGAAATAGCGCGTCAGCGGGAGAATGCCGGTGAATTTTGTGGCCATCTTGACTAGAAGAAAAAGACCAATGAGTCCGGCGCCGGTGACAAGCGCGCTGGCCTGGATCAAAGACCCCGCCTTGAGGAAGTAGAACGGTGTCAGAAAAGCGAAGCAGATCGCGCGCAGGCGCAGCTGCAACTCTTTGTTGCCCATGAAAAACGGCGCAAGCGCCATCCCGACCAGGTAGGCCGGCAATACGGCTTCGCTCTTGCCGAGATTGGCGAGGCCGCCGAGAGCGAACAAGATCAGGAACAAAAGCTTGATTTCCGGCTCGCTCGCTCGTCCGCCGATGCGCGCGAATACCCACGGCACGACCCAAGGGAGCGCCGCAACGACGACGATGGTAACAAAGGCGAAAATCAGCAGATACATATTGTAGTTCGCGAAGACCAGACCGAGCGCCAGAACGGTGCCGATATCGTTGATAAAACAGGCGGCGAGGATAATCTTGCCCAGGTCGGTACGGTTGTAGCCGGTTTCAACCATCACTGCATAAACGACCGCGACAGACGTCGTCGATAGCGCGATGCCGCCGATCTGCGCCTGCGGCCACGGCCAGCCGAGGCCGTAATGCGCCAGCAAGAGACAACCGACATAAGGGGCGAAGAAGCCCATCAGACCGATCGTCATGCAGGATGCGAAGTTTTTTTTCACCACGTGCGGATCGATATCCGTACCAGCAAGGAACGTCAGCACGATCGCGCCGAAGCTCGCGATGTAATTGATCCAAGGAGTGAGCGGCAATCCGACCGTGTTGCCGGCGATCGCACCCACCACGATTTCGAACAAGGCGGCAGAGATCGTGATGTAGAGCGAACCGAAGGCGGCGATCAGCGCCAAAAACATCCACAGCGCCGATTGAAACCAAATATTGTCCATCCCGATCATCCTCCTCATTTTGCGCCGAGAAGGCACAAAAAAACCCGCTCTGCAGCGGGTCGCAAAAAACCCCGCCGCGCTTAAGCGCCAGCAGGGGTCATCAGCTCGGACGAGCGGTTACGGGGAACCCCATCCCCTTCGATTATTCGATTTACTTACCGAATCTCACCGGCCAATTCAACTCTCAAACGGGCGCCGGCGCGAGAATCTCAATTTGAATGAGAACGCGGTCCTCTGCCACCGCGACAGGTTTATACCGCATGCGACGATTCGCGTCGCGCAAGTATGCGGAAGGACCGATATAGGGCGGGATTTGGTTGAATTTTTGCGAGAGTCATGGACGCAATGCTTGCTTACATTTGGGTCGCGATCGGCGGTGCGCTTGGGACCTCAGCCCGCTACTGGCTATCCGGCGTGATCGCCCGGTCGATCGGCGAAACCTTCCCTTGGGGCACGCTTCTCATCAACATCAGCGGTTCCTTCCTCATCGGGTTTGTCGCCGCGCTTACCGGTCCGAGTGGAAGGTCATTTGTTGGGTCCACCATGCGTCAGTTCGTGATGATCGGCGTGTGTGGCGGCTACACTACGTTTTCGTCATTCAGTCTGCAGACCCTGAACTTGGTGAATGACGGAGAATGGTTACGCGCTGGCGCGAATATTACAGGGTCCGTCGTACTTTGTATGATTGCGGTGTGGTCCGGGGCTTTGCTCGCGGGTTCGATCAACACGATGAGATAAATGGGGTTCGGAAATGCAGCTTCCCCGGGATGCCATCCTGCTGCGAATTTTTTTTGGCGAGGATGACCGTTTTCAAGATCGTCCGCTGCATGAAGCTATCGTGCTGAGGGCGCGAGAGATGCACCTCGGCGGTGCAACGGTGCTGCGCGGCCATATCGGCTTCGGACATTCAAGCCACATTCATACGACCAAGATTCTGCGCCTATCGCAAGATTTGCCGGTCGTGGTTGAAATCGTCGACTCGAGGGAAAAAATCGACGCTTTTCTACCGGTATTGGACGGAATGATGACAAGCGGCCTCATCACCATCGAGAACGTCCAAGTGCTGCAATACGGCACCGTCAAACTTTGAGGATCGGCTCGTCAGGCGGCTGATAACCGCACGCGTAAACTATTATGTCGCGCGCGCCCCAACTATTCCCCACATTCCGACACAATCCGACACGGTTCCGCCCGCCCAATGGGGTCTGATTGTTGCGGGATTTGGTGCGGGGTCTGTCTTATATGCGTGGCCGCCTCACAGCCGCCGTCGTTTACATGTCCGTTGGTCTGATCGCGATTGCGGCTTGCCGGGATGCGCAAGCCGAGCCGCCGCTTCCGGCTTCGATCACCATTACCGGCAATCGTCATATCGACGCGTCGGTGATCCGGTCGCACTTTCCGGCCGGCGGCGGGCGGCTCGACGCCACGGCGCTCGACGCGGTACTCAAGAGCCTCTACGCCACCGGACTTTTTGCCGACGTCAAGATCACGCGGCAAGCCGACGGCATTCTGGTCTCGGTCGTCGAGAATCCGTCCCTCGATCGGGTCGCATTCGAGGGCAACAAAAAGATCAAGGACGACGAACTTAAAAAAGCCGTGCAATCGAAGGCGAGCGGGCCGTTATCGCGGGCGATTGTGCACAACGACGTCGATCAGATGATTCAACTGTACCGGCAGCGCGGTTATTTCAACGTGCGCATCGATCCGCAGACGATCAAACGCCGAAACGGACGCGTGACCCTCGTCTACGTCGTCAAGGAGGGCGACCGGCTTGCCGTGCGACAAGTCCAGTTTGTCGGCAACGAAGCGTTTTCCGCCACCAAGCTCAAAGGCGCCATTAAGACCGGTGAGAGCAACGCGCTCAGCTTTCTCACCAATAACGACACCTACAATGCCGACGAAATCGAAGGCGATCTCGACCTCATCCGCCATTTCTATCTCAACCACGGCTACGCCGATGTGCATGTGCAAAGCTCGGCCAGCTATCAGGCCGACACGAAGGGTGTCGTCGTTACGTTCGTCATTCAGGAAGGGCCGCAATATCATTTCGGCCGCGTCGACATCAACTCCAACCTGAAGTCGGTCGATCCGGCACCGCTGCGAACATCTTTGCGCACGCAGCCGGGCGATATTTACAGCGCCGACGCGGTCGCAAAGACCGTCGAAAATGCGACCCTTGGACTCGCCAAAAATGGCGCTCCGTTCGCAACCGTTTCGGTGCGCAGCGACCGCAACGCAAAGTCCCATCTCATCAATATCACTTACACCGTCGAGGGCGGTAAGCATGTCTATGTCGAGCGCATCGACATTCGCGGCAACAGTCGAACGCGCGACGACGTCATCCGCCGGGAATTCGAATTGGTCGAGGGTGATGCCTATAATCGGGCGATGATCGACCGCGCCGAGCGCCGCCTCAAGCAGCTCGGTTATTTCAAGACCGTGAAAATCAGCACCACGCCGGGATCGGCCCCGGACCGGGTCGTCGTCAACGTCGCGGTTGAGGAGCAGAAGACCGGAAATTTCTCGATTATGGGCGGTTATTCAGCCGCCACCGGCCCCACCATCGAGGTCGGCGTCAGCGAACACAATTTTTTTGGCACCGGCGACATCGCCAAGGCATCGGTGACCTATGGCGAATACACCAGAGGCTTTACCGTCGGGCTGACCGACCCCTATGCGCTCGGTCCGCGCGTTTCGCTCGGGGGCGAATTGTTCGCCAATGAGAATCTAGCGGGCACCTATCAGTCGTACACCAGCCTCATCTATGGCGCCCGCATTTCAACCGGCATGCCGCTCAACGATCAGCTCGGCATGAGTTGGACCTATTCGATTTACAACCAAGGTCTATCGCTCGATCCCGCGCTTGGCACCGCCTCGCTGCCCATCCAGCAGGCGGCTGCCGCCGGTCAGCAATGGGTATCGTCGATCGGCAACGGCCTCACCTATTCCACCGTTGACAATCCCCGGAATCCGACCGACGGCGTGCGCATCCAGACCAACAACGAACTCGCCGGTCTGGGCGGCGCCGCCAAATTTGCCCGCAATACCGAGGACGCTCGCTACTACCATCCGCTGGTCGGCGACGTGGTCGGCATGGTCCGCGCGCAAGGCGGCTACGCAACTCCGTGGGGCGGTCAGCAGCTGCCGCTGCTCGACGGTTTTTTCGGCGGTCCGCAACTCGTGCGCGGCTTCGCGCCGAATGGCTTTGGTCCGCGCGACATCACGCCCGGCACCACTCAGGACAACGTCGGCGGCAATATCTACTGGACGACGTCGGCCGAACTGCAATCGCCAATGCCACTCGTCTCGCCGGACGCGCAATTGAAGGTCGCGCTGTTTTCCGACGCCGGCAGCCTGTGGGCGAACAACGCATCGAGCGTGTCGCAGCTGGCGTCGCTGTCGCCGTCGCAGCAAATCGCCAATTCGCGCGCGCTGCGCGCCTCGGTCGGGGCCAGCGTGATCTGGGAGTCGCCGTTCGGCGCGCTGCGGGTCGATTACGCCTACCCGATTGCGCACCAATCCTACGACGTCACGCAACGGCTTAATTTCACCGCCGGCGGGTTTTGAAGACGTTGGCAGCCGGGGGTGGATTGTGCAGCGCACGCATGCACTTAGACCAAGTGGTAGCCTCTACCGTCAAGTTCGGCATGGGCCGCCCTTCGTGTAATAGTGTGATTTCCCGAGATCCGGGATACATGGCGCCGCTAATACTAATTACTAATAGAGAGGGAGTGCCGTAGCGACACGATTTCACTGCCGACGGGTTCTGAAGGCTTCACATTGACGGCCGTGCGGGATCACGCGCGCTTTGGCTACGCCTGACCGCAACAATCTCGGCGACGATCGAAATCGCGATTTCGTCCGGCGTGATCGCGCCGAGATCAAGTCCGGCCGGGGCTTTGAGCTTGGCCAGGCGGACGGCGGGGACGCCTTTTGCGGCGAGCGCCGCCCTGAGCGTCTCCGCCTTCTTGCGGCTGCCGACAAACGCAACATAGTCGACATCGGCGGCCAGCGCGGCGGATAACGCGGCTTCGTCGCCACGGCCTTGTGTCGAAACCACGACGTAGCGCGTGCTCGCCTCCTCGACCGGCAGCGCGTAGCCTTCGATACGCCGGTCGACTTCGCCAAAAGCTTGTTGCTCGGCCGCGGGCGCGCACGCCGTCACGGAAAATCCGATCCGCATCGCCAGATCGGCAACCGCAGTCGCGACCGGGCTCGATCCGCAAATCACCACCTGCGGGCGCGGCAGCACCGGCTCGACAAAGATGTCCATCGTTCCCTGGCTCGGGCACATATTCTTGGCAAAGCGCACCCCGCTCTGCTCTTCGCCCGGTTTGTGGCCCAATTCCTCCAGCGCATCTTCGGGCGCCACGGACACGAGTCGGGACTTGCCGTCGGCAAGCGCGTCCTTTGCCGCCTTGAGCACGGCGGCGCGGGCGCAGCCGCCGCCGATCCAGCCCTGCGAGATCGTGCCGTCCGGCAGGATTACAGCTTTCGCGCCGGCCTTGGCCGCCGTGGCGGCCACCGTGCGCACGACCGTTGCCAACGCGAACGGCTCGCCGGTCGATTTGCGCGACGAGATGTTGTCGAGGATGTCGTCGGCGCGGGTCATGGTTCAGATTCTCGCCAGATAGGGCTCGATTGCCGCCAGGCTTTCGAGATTGTGCGCCGGCGCGAACAGATCGACATACGGCAGCGCCGCCTGCATGCCGCGCGCTTGCGGCGAGTAATCGCGCCAGCCGATCAGCGGATTGAGCCAGATGATCTTGCGGCAGCGGCGGCGCAGCCGCCGCATTTCCTCGCCAAGCCGGTCGGGCGTGCCGGTGTCGTAGCCGTCGGAGACGATCATCACCGCCGTGCGCGAATTGATCACGCGCCGCGCATGCCAGCGATTGAAGATGGCGAGGCTCTCGCCGATGCGGGTGCCGCCGCCGATGCCTTGCGCCATCAGCGCAAGCTTGTCGACCGCGCGCGTCACGTCGCGGTCGCGCAGCGAGGGCGAGACGTGGGCGAGACGCGTGTGAAACACGAAGGCTTCCGCTTCGCGGAAAGCGTCGACCACACCGTGCAGGAAGCGCACGAAGAACGCGGTGTACAGGCTCATCGAGCCGGATGCATCGAGTAGAACGACGAGGCGCAACGGCCTGATCTTGCGCCGGCGCCAGGCGAGATCGATCAGCGTGCCGCCGTGCGAAACGTTGCGATGAATGGTCCGGCGCAAATCGAGCCGGCGGCCGCGGCGGCGCACCTGTTCGCGTCGCACCAGCCGCGCACGCATGGTGCGGGCAAGCCGCGCCGCGAGCGCATGCGTTGCGGCGATTTCGTCCGGATCGACGATGTGGCGGAGGTCGGTCGCGGACAATAACTCCGCGCGCGAGGCGCCTTCGCGGCGTCCACGGCCGTCGGCAGCCTCGCTGTCGCCGTCACGCCGCCGCTCGGTCCGCTCGGGCAGCCCCAGCGCCTCGTGCGGCACAGCAGCTTCGGCGAGCCGCCGCCCCGGCGCATGGGCGCCGCTCGGCAAACCCTTAAGCGTCTGGCGCTGGCGCACGCCCTCGCCCCGCCAGAAAGCATCGAAAATTTCGCCGAAACGTTCCCAGTCGGAATGGGTCGCGCAGAACAAGGCACGCAATGCCGGCTTGAGCGTGTCCGGCCGCAGCGCGGCCGGCGAGGCGAGTATCGCCAGTGCATCGTGGGTTTCGGCCAAGCCGACTTTGAAACCATTGTCGCGCAAAGTGCGGGCAAATCCGGCGAGGCGCCGGCGCGTGCCGAAAAGTTGTCCATCGTCCTGAGGCGGCCGTGAAGCGGCCCTCGAAGGATGAGCGGCAGAGGCGTTGCGGGCGTCGCTCTTCGAGGCTCGCTCCGCTCGCACCTCAGGGTGACGGGGTTGATTCATTACGCCACCTTGCCAAGCAGGCGCTCGCTGACCTCGCGCGTAAGCCGCGCGCGGTCTTCGTGCGTCTTGAGCAGACAAATCATCGTCTCGTAAACCGCTTCGGGCTCCTGCCGCAGATCGTGGATTTCCAGTCCGGCGAGCGTCGCCGCCCAATCGAGCGTCTCGGCGACGCCGGGCACCTTGCGCAAATCCTCCTTGCGTATGGCGGCCACCATGCGCGCGATCTGCAACGCCAGCGTCGTATCGATGCCGGGCGTGCGCGCGAGGATGATCTTCGCCTCGCGCTCGACCTCGGGGAAGTCGACGTAGTGATACAGACAGCGCCGGCGCAGCGCGTCCGACAATTCGCGCGTGCCATTCGAGGTCAGCACGACCCGTGGAATCGACGTGGCTTTGATGGTGCCGAGTTCCGGAATGCTGACCTGAAAGTCGGAGAGAAGCTCGAGCAGAAAGGCTTCGAATTCCTCGTCGGCGCGATCGACCTCATCGATCAACAGCACCGGCGGCTTTTCGCGGCGAATGGCGGCAAGGAGCGGCCGCTCCAGGAGGTAACGCTCGGAGAAAATGTGCTCCTCGATCGCATCGGCGTTCTCGCCCACGCCTTC
>JASHSY010000049.1 GCA_030040825.1 Xanthobacteraceae bacterium | reverse complement strand
GGGCGATCTCAAGCGCACCGTCTATCTGAACGGCTGGTGCGTCGGCCCGGATGACGTTTACCTCGCTCAGCGCGGACTGCGCACGCTCGCGGTGCGCCTCGATCGGCATTATCAATCCGGACTGGCGGTGGCGAAATGGCTGGAGCGGCGGCCGGAGATTTTGCGGCTTTTGCATCCGGCGATGCCGAGCGATGCCGGACACACGATCTGGAAGCGCGATTTTACCGGCGCGTGCGGATTGTTCAGCGTGGTATTCAAGCCAGTCCCGCAACAGGCGATACATGCGTTTCTCGACGCGCTCGAATTGTTCGGCATCGGCGCATCGTGGGGCGGCTACGAGAGTCTCGCCATTCCGTTCGACTGCGCCAGTGTACGTACCGCGACGCGCTGGGCCCCGGGGGGGCCGGCCGTGCGATTGCACATCGGATTAGAGGCAGTCGAGGATTTGATCGCCGATCTGGAGCGCGGCTTTGCCGCGTTGGCTTCGGCGGCGCGCGCCTAGTCGGCGGATCTGGTCGGGCCCTGCGCGATGACATGCACGAGCGCGTCGAGTTCCTGCCAGGAGGGCCCCGGCGTTGGCCGCAGGTCGGGCGTAAACGCCAACTCGCGCGCCGCGAACCAGCGGCGTACCAGAAACGCGCCAACCGCGCCGACCAGCGCACCGGCGAGCACATCGCTCGGGTGATGCACGTTCAACACCACGCGGCTGAGCATGACGATGAGCGCGTAAAGCCACATGACGGTGCGCCAGCGCGGCCAGATCGCGCCGAAGGCGATCGCCGCCGCCGCAACAGTTGTCGCGTGCCCTGACGGCAGGCTGGCATATTCGGGTTGCCAGGCGAACAGCTTGAACACGAACGGATCGTCGAGTGGCGGCATAAATGGGCGCGCACGACCGATGAGCCGCTTGACCACGGTGCCGAACAGGCCCGGTAGCGCAATCGCGGTGAACAAAAAGCAGATACGGGCCGCAAACAGCGCCATCGTTTCTTGCGCGCGTGGCGGCAGTGACGGTCCAGTCAACGCGGCCAAAAAAATCAGGATGAAGGCCAGCGGGTAGAGAAACCAGCCGGATAGCCCGAAAACGGTAATCTCCTCGGCCATATCGACCACCCGGCGCGGCAAATGCCGAGCCCAGGCGCTAGCCGCCGCGTCAAGCAGAAACATTGCGGCAATGATGACAACGATGCCGACAACGATCCCAGCCGACGCGGTCGCCGGCCAGCGCGGCGTAGCCGCGCGCGGCGCGCGCCCGATGGCCGAAATCCAGTGCAAGAGGTTGGTTGCCGTGTGCCGCAAGAGCGCGACCATAGTGAAAACGCGCGAACCGGGAAACCGTCGGTCAGGGATGGACACAGGGCATGACCGCGCAGCCCGCAGGCGCGTCCGCCGCTGCCGCCATCGGCTGTGCGGCGTCGAAGCGCAGCATCACGCTGTCAGTGGCTCCTGATCCGTCAATGACGGTAACACGCGCAAAGCCCGGACCGTGGGGCTGAAAAAACAACAGCCCATGCGATTGCGCCGGCGCCGGCATCCCGTTGACCAGGATGGTCAGCGGGAAAACGGCGCCGCTGACCTTGAGCGGGACCATCCCCGCTCCGTTGCCGGACATCCGCAAATCGAGCCGGCTCCCGTCAGGCGGAAACAGGATATGGAGGCGCGCTTGCGCGACGTCGGCGTCCGCCCCTGGCGAGCGGAAATACTTCAACGGCGGCGGTAGCTTGGCGGTTGTTGTTGAGAAAACACCTTGGGGGGCGTGTGGTAGTGGCGCCGGCGCTGCCGGCAGCCGCGCAAAGGCATCGAATAGGATTGGCGCCGCTACGGAGCGGCCAATCAGTCCCGGCACCGGCGCCCCATCGGGACGGCCGACCCAGACGCCGATGGTATGCTTGCCATCAAAGCCGATCGACCACGCATCGCGATAGCCGTAACTAGTCCCGGTCTTGAACGCGATCCGGCCGGGCACGCCGTTCTCGGGAGGTGGCGCCCCGATCAGAATATCGCTCACGTACCAGGCGGCGACCGGGCTCAGCAGCCGGCTTTCCGGCCCGGGCGTGTCGTGGGCAAGCTCCGCGAGCGGCAATACGCTTCCGAGCCGTGCAATGCCGGCATAAAGCTTCACCAGATCAGCGAGCCTGATGCCAACGCCACCGAGACCAACGGCAAGACCCGGCGCCTCACTGTCCGGCAACGCCAGCGCCGCGCCATTTTGTTTCAGCCGCGCCACAAGCCGGCTCGGACCGACTTGATCGAGAACCGCCAGCGCCGGCAGATTGAGCGAAAGCTGCAACGCTTTACGGATTGTCACCGTTCCCTGGAAGGTAAAGTCGAAGTTCTGCGGCGCATAAGCACCGTAGCGCACCGGTCGGTCGTCGATCAGGGTCTCTGGATGGATGAGGCCATCCTCGAAGCCGAGCCCGTAAATGAACGGCTTGAGCGTCGAGCCGGGCGAGCGCAATGCCTGCGTCATATCGATCTGGCCGGCGCGTCGCAGGTCGAAATAATCCGGCGAGCCGATATGGGCCAACACGTCGCCGGTCGCGTTATCGACCACCAACATCGCCAGCGAAATATCCGGGCCGAGCGTCGCCGCAAGTGTCCGGATCCGCTCGCGCGCCAATTCTTCCAGGTTTTTTTGCAGGTCGGCGTCAATGCTGAGCCGGATTTCTCCACCGGGCGCGACGGCCGTCATTGCCCGATCGGCGGCATGCGGCGCCAGCATCGGCATCGGGCGGCGCCCTGTAGGCGCTGGCTCGGCTTTGGCCAGAGCGATTTCGTCAGCGGGGACGCTGCTTGCCGCGGCGAAGCGGTCGAGCACGCGGTTTCTTGCCGCCCGGGCCGCCGCGGCGAAGCGATCCGGCCGCCGCAACTCCGGCGATTGCGGCAACGCGACAAGGAGCGCCGCCTCGCCGAGCGAAAGCCGGCGCGGTTCTTTGCCGAAATAGACCAGCGAAGCGGCGCGGATGCCTTCGATGTTGCCGCCATAGGGCGCAAGATCGAGATAAAGCGTGAGGATTTCATCCTTGCTGAGCGCGCCCTCAAGCTCGACCGCACGTACCGCCTGATGGAGCTTCGTCCACATGCTGCGGCCGCCGCGCGGCTCCAGCAGCCGCGCCACCTGCATGGTCAGCGTTGAGCCACCGGACCGTATATATCCGCTGCTCACGAGCTGGAATGCCGCGCGCGCAAACGCCAGCGGATCGACGCCGCGATGGGTATGGAAGCGCTTGTCCTCGTAAGCGAGCAGCATGGCGAAAAACCGCGGATCGACGTCGGCAATCCGGGCCGGCAGCCGCCAACGGCCATCACGTGTTGTGTATGCCCGCAACAACCGCCCGTCCCGGTCACTGACGCGGGTCGAGAAGGCGAGATTCTTGCCGAGCGGCGCCGGTCCCAGCGTGGCAATCCACCATGCGGCAGCGGACAGGACAGCGATAAAGACGAACCCAGCGACCATGCCGGCTATGGGAAGAACATGACGCCACTTCTTCCTCTCCCCGCTTGCGGGGAGAGGGTCAGGGTGAGGGGGA
>JASHSY010000400.1 GCA_030040825.1 Xanthobacteraceae bacterium | reverse complement strand
GAGGAAAGCGACATTGCGGCAGCGCACCGGCTCAAGCCCGAGTCGATGACCGCGTATGAGCTTCACCTGCGCGGGCTCGAATACCATCGCCTCGGCGGAGTCGTCGACGAGAACCTGCGCCAAGCGACACGCTGGTTCGAACGCGCCATCGAGGCCGATGCGAACTTCGCCCGCCCGCGCGCCATGTGGGTCTGTGCCCGCTCCGGCCTGCCGGATTTCGATGCCGCCGACGGCGAGCAGCGCATCCAACGGGCGCTTGAGCTCGATCCCAACGATTCGGAAGCCAACCGCATCATGGGCTCGATCTTGATGCATCGCGGCGCCTTTGACGCCTCGCGCGAATACCACGAGAAGGCGATGGCTCTCAGTCCTTCGGACGCCTACATCAAAGGTCGTTCGGCGGCCTTCTTCAACTTCTCAGGAGAACCCGAGCGCGCGCTGGCGCTGCTTGACGAGGCCGCGGGGCTGGACCCGTTTCTGCACGTCTGGTGCATCGAAGAACGCGTGGCCGTGCTCTATCATCTCGGCCGGTTTCGTGAAGCGATCGAAGCGTCGCTGCGATTGACCTTTCAGACTCGTCGCTCGCGGCTTTACTGCGCAGCCGCTCACGCGGCGCTTGGCGAAGTCGATCATGCACGCCGAGCCGTCGCCGAGGCGGTGGCGAGCGCTCCCGAGTTGACGACGGATTATGTGGAAAATCACGAATTCTATCGTGATCCCGCGATCAAGCGGGCGCTGATCGAGGTCCTGGTCGGCGCCGGCTTGCCGCGGGGTCCAATGGGACACGCCGCCGGCTGACTGAGCCATACGCCCGGCTTGCAAATCTATCCGGCGGCGGACTTAGGATGTTTCGCGGCGGTGGTTGAGGAAGTGCACAGTTCCTCACCGATTCAAAGGATCTGAAGTAGATCGGGATTGTCATGTCCGTCCCTGCACGATTCGACCACTGCGTCATCCACGTGAGTGACTGGGAGCGATCGAATGCCTTTTACACCAAGGTACTGGGCGCCGAACTGATCTCCCGGCCTGCCGGCTATGCTTATCGGTTCGGCGACCGGCAGCTCAACGTCCATGGTCCGGGTGTCAAACCAGCAGAGGTGGCGCGGCTCCCGGTCGCACCTGGCAACAGCGATCTTTGTTTCGAATGGCGCGGCCCGATCGCAGATGCGATAAAGCACCTTGAGCGCTGCGGCATTGCCGTCGAGCGGGGTCCGCTGCAGCGCTTCGGCGCCAAGGGGCAGGGCACCAGCGTCTACTTCCGCGATCCCGATGGCTCGCTGATGGAATTTATGTCGTATGCGCATGATCCCGAAAAGCGGTCGCCGGTTTTCAGACAAGATCACGCGCCACTGAAACGCGGAGGGAAACCGATGGCCCAGGCGAGAGAAGCACCCGGCAAACACGATCCGACTCATCTTCCGTCGAACATCCCGGCGCCGCCGGACGACGGCGCAGCGCGGCATCTGACCGGCATGAAATTGCCGGATCTTGCATTGCCGGCCACGCGGCACGGCGCGTTCAATCTATCGGTGATCGGTGGCCGTACCGTGCTTTACATTTATCCGCGCACCGGGGTGCCCGGTGTGGATCTACCGCCCGGCTGGGACGACATTCCGGGCGCGCGCGGCTGTACACCGCAGTCGTGCAGCTTCCGCGATCATTTCGCCGAGCTAAAGGAGTTTGGCGTCGGGCAGGTTTTCGGACTTTCGACGCAGGACACCGACTATCAGCGAGAGGCCGCCGAGCGGCTGCATCTGCCGTTTCCCATTCTTTCCGACGCCGAATTGAAATTTACCCATGCGCTGAAGCTGCCGACATTCGTGATCGCCGGCATGACCCTGCTCAAGCGTATGGCGCTGGTCATCGACGACGGCGTCATTACCAAGGTCTTCTATCCAGTTTTTCCGCCCGACCAGAGCGCCGCTGAAGTTATTGCCTGGCTGCGCAGCCAGCGCTAATCGTCAGCGAAAGATCGTGCTCGCAGCGAAGTAGCGCGCCATGAAGTCGTTGAACACTTTCACCTTGGCGGAAAGCTGGCGGCTCGCCGGATAGACGGCATAGATCGTCGCCTCTGGAAGCCGGTAGCGGGGCAGCACTGGCCGCAGCCGGCCGGCACCGATGTCTTCGCGGAAGAAATCGACCGGACCGTAGGCGATACCGAGGCCGCGCTCCGCGGCCACGCGCATGACGTGGCGGTGACTAGTGACCAGCGGGCCGCTCACTTTCACTATGCGTTCGCCGTCGGGGCCGGCAAGATGCCACTCGTCTGGACGGGCAACGTAGCTATAGCTGAGGCAATCGTGCTGGGTCAGATCCTCCGGCGTCCGCGGCTCGCCACGCCTCGCCAGATAGTCCGGCGCGGCGCACAGAATCCGCCGCGAGCTGTTGAGCTTGCGCGCGACCAGACTCGCCAGCGAACCGCGTGGCATGTCGACGCTGATGGCTATGTCATAGCCGCCTTCGATCGGGTCAGTAAGACGGTCGTTTAAGGTCAGGTTGATGCGGAGCCGGGGATATTTCCTGATCAGCTCGGTAATTGCCGTGCCGATCTCCGCTAGCCCGAAATTGGTCGGCGCGATGACCCGCAGCTCGCCGCGCGGCTCGTTGTGCAACTCGCCCGCCGCGCGCTCGGCTTCCTCAAGATCGCCGAGGATACGCCGGCATTGCTCGTAGAATGTGCGCCCGGCATTGGTGACGGCGACGCGCCGGGTGGTGCGATGAAGAAGGCGAGCGCCAAGCCGTTGCTCGAGCTGCTGCACATGCTTGCTGGTCGCGGCGCGTGACAGGCCCAGCCGTTCGGCCGCTCTTGTGAATCCCCCGGCCTCCACGACGGCGGCAAATACCCTTGCATTTTCAAAGCGGTCCATAACGGGCGGATTGTCAACTGAATGTGGATAATCTATCCCAAGCGAGCCCGATTATCAAATCTTCGCTTTCCGCTAGGGTAAGCGTACGGACAACAGTGACGGCAAATCCGAGGAGGGCCCCATGTCGAAATTCGTGGTCGCGCCGCATTTCCGGCTGCAGGAATGGGTCGCCGAGGAGAAGGGCTACTTCACCGCCGAGGGCCTTGACTACGAGTTTCGCGAAGCGATGGATTCGAGCAAAGGCAGCGGCCACCATCTCGGCAGCAAGGTCGGCGCCTATCAGACCATCGAAGCTGGGCGCACCTGCAACGTTAGCGGTGCCTGCCACTGGACGGTGAATGTCGCGGCGTCCAACGGTCACGCCAAACTTTACGCCGATTGCTATTCAGTGTCGCCGTGCGGCGTGTTCGTGCCGGCGGATTCAAAAATAAAAACTCCCGCCGATCTCGCCGACGTCCCGATCTCAGTCGGCTACCAATCCGGCAGCCATTACGCGACCATCCAGGGGCTTGAGCAATATCTCAAGCCTGAGCAGATCAAACTGTCGTTCAACGACGGCATGCTGTTTTCCCGCATGGAGCTCCTCGTCGACCGCAAAGTGCCGGCAGCTTCGCTGTTTTCCGGGCCGTATTATTTCGCCGAGCAGCTCGGCTTCCGCAAAATCATCGACACCACCTTTATGATCGCGTCGATGGTCACCGGCACACCAGATCCCGCCGATGTTCGCAAATACTTCCGGGCGCTGCGCCGGGCTCAGCGTGACATTGACCTGAGGCCGGAGCTGTACACGCACTATTATAAAAAGGAGTTTCCAGTTCGCTTCCACGACCAGATGGATACGCGGCGCTGGGGTCCGGGGGAGCGGCTGGTGTTCGAGCCCTATTCGAAGGAGACATTCGAGGAATCCTTCGACTGGATCGAAAAGCACGGCATCTTTCCGCGCAGTGAAATGGGTAGCGGGATATACGAAACCGCGATCTTCGCCGAAGCTGTCGAGTAGGCGAAAACCGCATCGCCGACACGGCGTTGCCGCTATTTGGCAACCGGCATGTTGGATTCGCCATTCGCCTGCCGCCCAGCAGCAGACGAATTGATTGTCGCTTGTCGCCGCATCGAACGCCGCATCGAACAGCGAGACGTGAAACACCTGTTTGCCGATCGATTCCAATTTCACCCCCTTGGGTTCGTGAAAAAATAAAAATCGCGCTCGCGCGCATCGCCGCAAAGTAACGGCGCTAACAAGGCAAATGCGTCCGCCTATCGTCACATTCGGAACTCACTGCGGCCGGAATCGGTCTGGCAGACTGGCGACGCATTGAAAAACGGAACAGTGAGAGAGGGGTCAATGCGACGGACAAAAGTCCTGCCTGCCGTTCTCGCGATCGTGTCGGTTTTTCTCACCGCGCAAGTAAGCTCGAGCGAGCCGGCGAAGGTTGAATGCAAAATCAAACCCGGTTCATCCACGCCGCCAGGCTCGCATTGGTATTATCGCATCAACCGGACCGATAAGCGGCATTGCTGGTTTCTCGGCTCGGTAGAATTGCATGCGCGTCGCGGCGACCAGGCACAGGCGCCCGCCGCCACCCCCGCACCTGCGGAGGGATCAACCGCCATCTCGCCGACGCCGGCGGTTTTATCGCCCCAGCCAGTGCAAACGACCGACGAGATCGATTTCTCGGGACGGTGGCCCGAGAGTCTTCCGCGGGTCGAAGACGCAAACATTGTTGAACCGCCGCCGGTAAGCAACAGCTATGCCGATCCTGAGCCGGTGAAAGATCCTGCCGCCCAACCGCCGTCGCGCTGGCCGGTACTCGAAACGACAGAGTCGCGTCATACGTCCGTTGGGGCAATGGCGCTGGATTATATTTCGCTTGCCGGTTTGATGGCGACCGCGTGCCTGCTTTTTGTTGGATGGACTGCCAAATTTGCGCGGCGCACGAGGCAGCGACGTCACGACGATCGGCGCCGGCACGGGCCGGCGGCGGACCACGCGCGGTCATTGTCGCCGAGGGCCGATCGTCTTGCCCGCCGCGGCTCGCAAGAAACGGCAGTTGAGAGCGGCGCGCGAGTGCGAGGCCTAAGCCGCCCCGTCGAGGCAATGGCGCACCCGCGCGAAAACGTCGCGGAACATTTGCGGCGTCAGCACGCCGGTCGACGTGTTGTACCGCGAGCAATGATAGCTGCTGAATAGCGTGATCCCGCCGAGGGCATGAGCGCCGCCGTGGCTAAAGGGATAATTGCTGCGCTTTGCCTTTAGCGCCGCGATGAACGTTTCGTGCGCGATCCGGCCGAGCGTGACGACGGCGCGGAGCTTCGTCATTTCGCCCAAGGTCGGGATGAGAAAATCGCGGCACGTCGCGATCTCAGCCGGCGTCGGCCGGTTTTCCGGCGGTACGCAGCGCACGGCGTTGGTGATGCGGCAGTCGACCAGCGTGAGACTGTCGTCAATGCGGGCCTCGAATTGTCCGCTGGCGAAACCGAACTCCTTGAGCGTCGCGTAGAGCAGATCGCCGGCATAGTCTCCAGTAAACGGCCGGCCGGTACGATTGGCGCCGCGCAGTCCGGGCGCCAGGCCGACGATCAAGAGACGCGCATCAATCGGTCCGAACGAAGGAACTGGAGCATTGAACCATTCCGGCTCTTTTGCTCGCCATTCCTGTCGAAAGGCGACAAGCCGCGGGCAGAGTGGACAATCGCGGCCGGGCTTGCCGGTTGCGGGCCCCATCGTAAGCTTCGCCGCGGACTAATCTTCGTCGAATTCGTCTTCGACCTCGACCTCGACGCGCTGCGCCGTAGCCGCGCCGGTCGAAGTCGGGCGTTGGAGGAATTGCGGGGTGTGGCGCGGCTCGCGCGCTTCCCGTGGCTCGCGCTGCGGACGCTCGTTCGGATCGCGGCCGATCTTGTTCTGCAGGGCGATAATGTCGATGAACTCGTCGGCTTGGCGACGCAGCTCGTCGGCGACCATCGGCGGCTGTGTCGAAATCGTCGAGACGACAATCACGCGGACGCCGCGCCGCTGCACTGCCTCGACCAGCGAGCGGAAATCGCCGTCGCCGGAGAATAGCACCATCTGATCGATGTGCGGGGCAATCTCCATGGCATCGACCGCGAGCTCAATGTCCATGTTGCCCTTGACCTTGCGCCGGCCGGTTTGATCGACGAATTCTTTCGTCGCCTTGGTGACCACGGTGTAGCCGTTGTAGTCGAGCCAGTCGATCAGCGGCCGGATCGAGGAATATTCCTGATCCTCGATTACGGCGGTGTAATAGAACGCGCGCACCAGATAGCCGCGCGACTGGAATTCGCGTAGCAACCGCTTGTAGTCGATATCGAAGCCGAGCGATTTCGCGGTGGCATATAGATTTGCGCCGTCGATGAATAATGCGATTTTTTCAATTTGTGCCGACATGATGTGTCTCGATACTTCTGTGGCTGTGAAGCCGGGCCGATCCGCAATGGACTCGTGGGGCCCGGGCGTTCGTCAAAACCTATTAATGCGATCGCTAAATAGTCACGATGGCAAAACGCGATACGCGATGTTGGGCCTAAAGCCTATGCTGGTTTTGCGCAAGCTTCGAGTCGTCTCTGCGGCATGCCGCCGCGGAAGGTGTGGCACGATGAAGAACGCCGCAAGCTCCCCGGCGCAGAACAACGACGGACGAAGGCTCTGGGAAAACCGGATTTTTCCTTAAACCACGGGCCTCTTATGGAGAATGCCCTTGCACTTAGCGGCTGCTGACGATAGGTAACGCCCCGTCCGGCCGAGTGGTTGCCGGCGCTCCTTGGGAGACGCGCTTATGGCCCGTGTTACAGTCGAAGATTGCATCGACAAGGTCGAAAACCGCTTCGATCTTGTCCTGCTCGCCAGCCATCGCGCACGTATGATCTCCTCCGGTGGCCAGATCGCAGTCGAGCGCGACAACGACAAGAACCCGGTCGTGGCGCTGCGCGAGATCGCCGAAAAAGCAGTCTCCCCTGAGGACCTCAAGGAGGAATTGGTTCATTCCCTGCAGAAATACGTTGAAGTGGACGAGCCGGAGCCCGAGGGTGTGCCGCTTATTGCTACGCCCGGCACTGGCGTCGATGCCGACGACACCGAAGTCACCACCGACCGCATGAGCGAGGAAGAGTTGCTTAAGGGGCTTGAGGGATTGACCCCGCCCGAGAGCCAGCCGGAGCCCGACGTCGAAGTCGGCGATGAGGAAGAATGAGCAAGGCCGCTTCCGGCCCTGCCGTCGCCGCCGATTAACGATAAGTTTGCGAACCACCGCGACCTTGGTCGCCATCGATGGCGTGGGCCGCCCGTGCTGTGACGCTTGGCCCGCGCCATGATATTGTGACCAGTTCCGCCGGTTTTACCGGCGTCGACGAGGTCGTTTTGATGGCGCGATCGCCGGTCGATTTGCCGCGAATGCAGAACCAGCCCGGGCCGCAGGTCGCGCTGGCGCATGGGCGTAATCTTGTGCCCCTGGTCGACGAGAGCTCGCGCAAACCGCGCAAGCCTGTGCTGATGCGGCAGTTCGAACTGATCGACCGCGTCAAGCAATACAACCCCGCGACCAACGAAGACCTGCTCAACCGCGCTTACGTCTACGCCATGCGCGCCCACGGCGAGCAGAAGCGGGCTTCGGGCGACCCTTATTTCAGTCATCCGCTGCAAGTCGCCGCGATTCTGACCGATCTGAAGCTCGACGACGCAACTATTGCCGCCGCGCTGCTGCACGACACGATCGAGGATACCGACGCCACCCGGGCCGAGATCGATCGGTTGTTCGGCAAAGATATCGGCACCCTGGTCGAGGGGCTGACCAAGCTGAAGAGGCTTGACCTTGTTTCCAAGGAGGCGAAGCAGGCGGAGAATCTGCGCAAGCTGCTGCTCGCCATCGCCGCCGACGTGCGCGTGCTGCTGATCAAGCTCGCCGACCGCCTGCATAATATGCGAACACTGGAACACCGGCCTCCGGACGCGCGGCGCGTGACGGCGGAGGAGACGCTCGACATTTATGCGCCGCTCGCCGCACGCATGGGCATGCACGAGATGCGCGAGGAACTCGAGGATTTGTCGTTTCGCGAGCTCAATCCCGACGCCTACAAAGTCATTACCGAGCGGCTCGAGGCGCTCGCCGCGCGCAGCAAGAACTGGATCGCTGAGATCGAGCAGCAGCTCGCGCGCAAGCTCGCCGACAGCGGCATTGCCGCCGAGGTCAGCGGCCGGCGCAAACGGGCCTATTCGATCTGGCGCAAGATGGAGCGAAAGGCGGTTGGCTTCGAGCAGCTGTCCGATATTTTTGGCTTCCGCGTCGTGGTCGGCAACGTGGCCGAATGTTACCGCGCGCTCGGTATCGTTCATACTACTTGGCCGGTCGTTCCCGGGCGCTTCAAGGATTACATCTCCACGCCCAAGCAAAACGACTATCGCTCGCTTCACTCGACCGTCATTGGGCCGGGCAAGCAGCGTGTCGAATTGCAGATCCGCACCCGCGCCATGCAGCAGATCGCCGAATACGGCATTGCCGCGCATGCGCTGTACAAGGACGGCGTCGGTTCGCCGACGGAAATGCTGTCACGTGAATCGAGTGCTTATGCGTGGCTCCGTCGCACCATTGAGCTGTTGGCCGAAGGTTCCAATCCGGAAGAATTTTTGGAGCACACCAAGCTCGAACTGTTTCACGATCAGGTGTTCTGCTTCACGCCGAAAGGCAAACTGATCGCGCTGCCGCGCCGTGCCACGCCGATCGACTTTGCCTATGCGGTACATACCGATGTCGGCAATATGGCGGTTGGAGCCAAGATCAATGGCAAGATCGGGCCGCTGAGTTCGCCGTTGCAAAACGGCGATGAGGTCCAGATCCTCACCTCCAAAGCGCAGACCGCTCCGCCCGCCGCCTGGGAATCCATCGTGGTGACCGGCAAGGCGCGCGCGGCGATTCGCCGCGCTACGCGCGCCGCTGTGCGCGACCAGTATTCGGGGCTCGGCCGTCGTATCCTGGAACGGCTGTGTCAGCGCGCCAAGATCGGCTATTCGGATGAGCAGTTGCAGGGCGCGTTGCCGCGGCTGGCGCGCGCTTCGATCGACGACGTGATGTCGGCGGTCGGCCGTGGCGAAATGAAGGCTTCCGACGTCGTGCGCGCGATGTATCCGGATTATAAGGACGAGCGTGTTACGCCGGTCGGGCCAAAGTCAGAGACCGGCTGGTTCGGGTTAAAGCGCGCCAAGGCGGTCAAATTCAAGCTGCCGGAAAAGTCCGAGAACGGCGCCGCCATACCGATCCGCGGCATTAACTCCGATTTGCCCGTCCGCTTTGCGCCAAACGGCGGTGCGGTGCCCGGCGACCGCATCGTCGGCATCATGACACCGGGCGAGGGAATTACCATCTATCCGATCCATTCCGAAGCGCTCAAACGATTCGAGGACGTGCCGGAGCGATGGCTCGACGTGCGGTGGGATATTGACGACGGCGTGCCACAGCGTTTCCCGGCCCGCCTCGCGGTGCAGTCGGTCAATGAGCCGGGCTCGCTCGCACAGATCGCGCAAGTAATCGCCGAGCATGACGGCAACATCGACAACATCCGCATGTCGCGCCAATCGCCCGACTTCACCGAAGTGATTATCGACCTCGAAGTCTACAATCTCAAACACCTGACATCGATCATCTCGCAATTGCGCGCCAAGAAGGTGATCGCCAACGCCGAACGGGTGAACGGCTAAGTCGCCGCGCCGCCCGCCCGCAACCGACCCGCATGCCCGCACTTGCTCCCATCCGCCTCGGCATCAACGTCGATCACGTCGCCACCCTGCGCAATGCGCGCGGCGGCAAACATCCCGATCCGCTGAAGGCCGCCGAGATTGCTATTGCCGCCGGTGCCGATGGCATCACGGCGCATCTTCGTGAAGATCGCCGCCACATCGTTGACGAAGATGTCGTGCGGCTGAAAGCGCACCTCAAACGGCCGCTCAACCTGGAAATGGCGGCGACACCGGAGATGGTCGAGATCGCTTGCAAGCTTCATCCGCATGCCGCTTGCATCGTGCCCGAGCGACGCACCGAGCGCACCACCGAGGGCGGCCTCGACGTCGCCGGACAGCGCGAGGCGCTGCGCGCGGCGGTCGGGCGGTTGGCCGGCGCCGGCATCCGCGTCTCGCTGTTTATCGCTGCCGAGGCGGTGCAGATAGCGGCCGCGTCTGCCATCGGCGCGCCGGTAATCGAGATCCACACCGGTGCCTGGTGTGACGCCCTCGTTGCCGGCGATGTCACGGCTGCTGCGGCGGAGTTTGACCGCATTGTGCGTGGGGCGGCGCTAGCGGCCGAAGCCGGCCTCGAAGTCCACGCCGGCCACGGGCTTGATTTCGTCAGCGCGGAAAAGATCGCAACGCTGCCCGAAATCGTCGAGCTCAATATCGGGCATTTCCTGATCGGCGAGGCCGTGTTCGAGGGTCTTGGCGATGCCATTCGCCACATGCGCACGGCGATGGACAGAGGTCGCGGGCGCGCCGCCGGGCAAAAATCATGATTCTCGGCATCGGTTCAGATATTTGTGACGCGCGCCGCATCGCCAAGGTGATCGAACGCCACGGCGACCGTTTTATCGACCGCGTCTTCACTGCAGCCGAGCGTGCCAAGGCGGAACGACGACGAAACCGGTTCGAAACCTATGCCAAGCGTTTCGCGGCCAAGGAAGCCTGCGCAAAGGCGCTGGGAACCGGCCTGCGCGCGGGCGTTTGGTGGCGCGACATCGGGGTCGTCAATCTGCCGGGCGGCCGGCCGACGCTTGAATTGACCGGCGGCGCCAAGCGTCGCCTCGACGCACTCACGCCCGCCGGCTACCAGGCGCGCATCGACCTGACCATGACCGACGAGGGGCCGATGGCCCAGGCCCTGGTGGTCATTTCCGCGACTGCCGCCGGGACGCCTTAGCCGTCGCCACCTGCATGACAAATTCTTCATTTTTCTGCCGGTCTGGCGGTAAGCCCATGGCGCCCCTAATTAATGTCGATTGGGGTGAAGCCGCGACGAATTCTCGCGCACAATTGCGCGGGTGTGGCCCACCGGCTACAACTTTGCGGGGCGCGGACTTCCACAACGGAACAATAGGCAGATGAGCGTGCAGACCGGG
>JASHSY010000399.1 GCA_030040825.1 Xanthobacteraceae bacterium | reverse complement strand
ATCGGCGATTGCGGCGTGCATCTCCATCTGGTTCTGACAGACCTCAGCGCAATTGTAGGTGACCTCGCGCACAAGATCGGAGGCGGCGAATGCCGCCTGCACGTCGCCGAGCTCGAAAAAGACGTCGCGCTCGATATTTTTCGGGCGATGCTGGTGCAGCTCGATGGCATCCGGCGCCAGCGCCGCCTGCGCCGTGTGATAGGCCGGCAATTCGCGCACCTTCAGCTTGATCCGCCGCACCGCTTCGCGCGCAGTCGCATCGTCCACGGCAGCGACCGCGGCGACCGGCTCGCCGCAATAGCGCACGCGATCGCGCGCCAGCGGATATTCGCTGCGGGCAATCGGCAGAACGCCGAAACCCTTGTCGCAATCGGCGCCGGTGACGATCGCGATCACGCCCGGCAGCTTCGCCGCCGCCGAGACATCGACCTCGAGGATTTCCGCGTGCGAATAGGGGCTGCGGTAAATGCGGCCCGCCAACATGCCGGGAACGATCAGATCGGCGGTGTATTTAGCGCGGCCGGAAACCTTCTCGGGTCCATCGACCAGCGGTACATAGCCGCCAATATTGTGGGCGGGGACCGCTTCGTTCACGGCGAGGCTCCCGTCGCGTGCAATTGCGCCGCGTATTTCACCGCCTCGATGATTTTTACGTAGCCGGTGCAGCGACAGATATTGCTGCCCAGGGCTTCGCGAATTTCGTCTTCGTTCGGCTGCGGATTGCGGCGCAGCAGACCCACCGACGCCATGACAAATCCCGGCGTGCAATAACCACATTGCGCGCCGAGCTTCTCGTGAAATCCACGCTGCACGGCCGAAAGCCGACCATCGCTGACCAACGATTCAACCGTGTCGACACGACGACCGTCAGCGAGCGCCGCGAGCGTCAGACATGACAGCCTCGGTTGGTCGTCAACGAGCACGGTGCAGGCACCGCATTCGCCGCCATCGCAGCCCGTTTTCGTGCCGGTGAGGCCGACGATTTCCCGCAAATAGTCCAGCAACAACACGTTTTCAGATATCGCATCGCTGCGAGCGCGGCCGTTGAGCGTGAGCTGAAGTATGCGCGCCATACGAGCTTATCAGCGGCTTTTATTTATGCCGTCCTCTTATCAGCATCCATCATTGCGTTCAAATCGCTATGTTTGAAAACGCGCGATGATGTCGTCGGGAATTGGCAGCGCCTTGATGCCGGATGGTTTGGTGGCATCGCGTTTGGCCCAAACGCGACTCTCGCGGCCTTCGACTGCCAGATCGCCGGAAATCGTCAGGCGATGTGCGACGTCGAAGCTCGAGCGGCGAAACTCGCCGATCTCCGAATAGAGTTCCACAACGTCGCCGAAGCGGGCCGGCGCCAGAAAACGCGCGCTGACGTCGACCAATGGAAGGATGATGCCGAGTGCGCCGGACAGATTTTCCGGCTTCACGCCCAACGCGGTTTCAAAAAGAATCCACGTACCCCAATCGAAGAATTCGAAGAACCGGCTGTTGAACACGATGCCGGCTGGGTCGCAATGGCCCCATTCGACGGTGAATTGCCGGCGGCTGACGAGGTTTGGCATAAACACCCCAGGGATCGATTCAAGGTTCGATCGAGCATCGAAGCGTACCCTGCGGCTCTGCGTCAAACGCTGCCGAGGGTCGGTATGCCTAAAAAATGAACACGGATTTTAAGGGGCTTTTGAGGTGACAGCCTAAGGATTGGGCGGCGCTTCCACCGGAATCGGATTCAAAATGGGCGCACAGCACTGCGCAAAGTTGAGCACCAGTATAAATATCATCGCAAAACCAGTGCTTTAGCATCTATCGGGGATTGGCACGCTCCTTGCGATTTATGTTGTCGCGTGACGGCAGCCGTGCTGTTCGCGCGGGTCAAACAGAGGACATCCGCGATGCTCAACTCCACTGGCGTGGTCGCCGCTCAGCGACCGCGGGGCCGCCGCTGGCTTGCCGCCGCGGCCGGTCTTGCCCTTGGCCTCACGGCGGCGTCCGCCGCTCGGGCTCAAGACACGATCAAGGTCGGCATTCTCCATTCGCTTTCCGGCACCATGGCCATCAGCGAAACGACGCTGAAGGACGTGGTGCTGATGCTCATCGACGAGCAGAACAAGAAGGGCGGCGTGCTCGGCAAGAAACTCGAGCCCGTTGTCGTCGATCCCGCTTCCAACTGGCCGCTGTTCGCGGAAAAAGCCCGCGAATTGATCAGCAAAGACCATGTCTCGGTCGTGTTCGGCTGTTGGACGTCGGTGTCGCGCAAATCCGTGCTGCCGGTATTCAAGGAGCTCGACAATCTTTTGTTCTATCCGGTGCAGTACGAAGGCGAGGAGAGCGAGCGTAACGTCATCTATACCGGCGCCGCGCCCAACCAGCAGGCAATCCCTGCCGTCGACTATCTGGCGAGCCCGGATGGCGGCAATGTCAAACGCTGGGTGCTGGAGGGCACCGACTACGTTTATCCGCGCACCACCAACAAGATTCTTGAAGCTTACCTGACGGATGTCCTCAAAGTGGCTCCCGAGGACATCATGATCAACTACACGCCGTTCGGCTTCTCCGACTGGCAGACCGAAGTGTCGAAGATCAAGGCATTTGGCTCGGCCGGCAAGAAGACGGCGGTGGTGTCGACCATCAATGGTGATGCCAATGTTCCGTTCTACAAGGAGCTCGGCAACCAGGGGATCAAGGCGACTGACATTCCGGTGGTTGCGTTCTCGGTCGGTGAAGAAGAGCTCGCCGGCCTCGATACCAAGCCGCTGGTAGGCCACCTCGCCGCCTGGAACTACTTCGAGTCGATCAAGACGCCGGCGAACGAAGCCTTCATCAAGGCGTGGCATGAGTTCATCAAGAACCCGAAGCGCACCACCAACGACCCGATGGAAGCGCATTACATCGGCTTTAATATGTGGGTGAAAGCGGTGGAGAAGGTCGGCAGCGCCGATCCGGACAAGGTGATCGACGCGCTGCCTGGCACGAAGCAAGCCAACCTGACCGGCGGCGTCTCCGAGCTGCTGCCGAACCACCACATCACCAAGCCGGTGTTCATCGGCGAGATCCGGCCGGACGGCCAGTTCGACGTGGTGTGGAAAACCAAAGATCTTGTGCCGGGCGCCGCCTGGTCGCCCTACATCGCGACCTCCAAGAATCTCATCGGCGATTGGGTCAAGCTCAAGTGCGGTAACTACAACACGGTGACGAAGAAGTGCGGCGGCGCGTAAGCCTAAGCGTGACACCGTAACAACGATGCAGCGGGAAGGCGGCGTTCGCCTTCCCGCATTTCGAGCGCGATCCCAGTACGGTCATGCTCCAACGAATAACAGAGGCTGATTCCGGCCCGCGAGGGCGGATAAGGCTTGGTTCCGGGAACTTCAGGATGCGTTTCAGCCGAGCTTGCCTCGTCGTTTTGCTATTGGTCTTGTGCTTCGCACTCGACTGGGAGACTGCGCGCGCGGCCAGCGCGGCCGATGCGATTACCCATTTCACCGCCGACGACTTCAGCGAGACTTTGACCGGCATCAAGGAAATCGCCGGCAGCGGCGATCCGCGCGCTGAAACCATCCTGCGCGCCTTGCAGGAGGGCCAGCTTCAGTTCAGTGCGCAGCGCAAGGCGGTCTACATCAAAGACGTTTCGGGCAAGCTGACAGATGCCGTAACCGGTCAGCCGATCAGCGGCGAACTGCCGCCCGACACCGACAACGTTCGCCTCAATAACCGGCTGCGCGGCGCGCTCGACGCCGCGCTGGGCGGCTTGACGCTGCTCGCGAAGGACCCGGCGACCCGTTACGACGCCGCGCAAGCCGTCTTCAAGTCGCGGCAGGCGAGCGCCTTGCCGACCCTCGATGCGGCCATTGCTAAAGAACAGGACAAAGGCGTCAAGCGCGCCATGCAGGAGGCGCGGGCGGCTATCATCCTGAGCGGAACGGCCGGCGACGCAGACAAGCTGGCGGCGGTCGATATCATCCGCCAGCGCGGCGACCAGGATTCGCTCGGGCTTCTCGCCAGTCTGCCGGCGAATACCTCACCGGCCGTCATGAAAAGCGTCACCGCCGCGATCGGCGCCATCAAGAACCGCCTGGCGCTATGGGAAGCGGTGCAGAACGCCTGGTACGGGATTTCGCTCGGCTCGGTGCTACTGCTCGCCGCCATCGGTCTTGCCATTACGTTCGGTGTGATGGGCGTGATCAACATGGCGCATGGCGAAATGGTCATGCTCGGCGCCTATGTGACTTTTGTTGTGCAGGAAATTATTCGCGCCCGTGATCCTGCACTGTTCGATTATTCGCTCGCCATCGCCATCCCGGCTTCTTTCCTGGTCGCCGGTTGCGTCGGCATCCTGATCGAACGCTGCATCATCCGGTTCCTTTATGGCAGGCCGCTGGAGACGTTGCTGGCGACCTGGGGCCTTTCGCTGATCCTGCAACAAGCGGTGCGTACGGTGTTCGGGCCGAACAACCGTGATGTCGGTAATCCGTCCTGGATGAGCGGTGCCTTCGATCTCGGTGGCATCACCATCACTTACAATCGGCTATGGATTATTTGTTTCGCGATCGCGATATTCATCGCACTATTGGCGCTGCTGCGCTTCACGCGCTTCGGCCTGGAGATGCGCGCGGTGACACAGAACCGCCCGATGGCAGCGTCGATGGGCATCCGCACCAGCCGGGTCGACGCACTTACTTTCGGGCTAGGTTCCGGCATCGCCGGCATGGCCGGCGTGGCGCTGTCGCAGATCGACAACGTCAGCCCCAATCTCGGCCAAGGCTACATCATCGACAGTTTCATGGTCGTGGTGTTCGGCGGCGTCGGCAATCTCTGGGGCACCTTGGTGGGCTCTTTTGTCCTCGGCGTCGCCAATAAGTTCCTCGAACCTTACGCCGGCGCGGTGCTCGGTAAGATCGCGATCCTCGTGCTCATCATCCTGTTCATCCAAAAACGGCCGCGCGGCATGTTCGCGCTTAAGGGCAGGGCGATCGAGGCATGACCCCGCACATCCTGATCCGTTCGCTGGATCGCGGCGCAATTTTTTTTCTGTTGGCCATCGCCTGCATCGCAATTCTGGTGCCGATTCTCAATCTGGCGGTGCCATCGACATCGGCGTTTTACGTTCCGACCTATCTGGTCGCGTTATTCGGCAAATATGCCTGCTACGCGCTGCTCGCACTGTCGATCGACCTGATCTGGGGTTATTGCGGCATTCTCTCGCTCGGCCACGGCGCCTTCTTTGCGCTCGGCGGCTACGCCATGGGTATGTATCTGATGCGCCAGATCGGCACCCGCGGGGTCTACGCCAACCCGATCCTGCCGGATTTTATGGTGTTCCTGAACTGGAAACAGTTGCCGGTGTATTGGTATGGCTTCCAGTTCTTCCCCTATGCGGCGCTCATGGTGCTGTTGATCCCAGGCGTGCTGGCTTTCGTGTTCGGCTGGTTCGCCTTTCGCAGCCGCGTCACCGGCGTCTATCTGTCGATCATCACGCAGGCTCTCACTTTCGCACTGATGCTCGGCTTTTTCCGCAATAATTTCGGCTTTGGCGGCAATAACGGGCTGACCGACTTCAAGGATATTCTCGGCTTCAACGTCCAGGCTGAAACGACCCGCAACGCGTTATTTTCAACTTCTTGCCTCGCGATCATGATCGGCTTCGTGCTCTGCCGCGCCATTATCACCTCGAAATTCGGCAAGGTCCTGATCGCCATCCGCGATGCGGAGGCGCGGACACGGTTTCTCGGTTACCGCGTGGAATCTTACAAGCTGTTCGTATTCACGCTGTCGGCCTGCATGGCCGGAGTTGCCGGCGCGCTTTACGTCCCGCAAGTCGGTATCATCAATCCGAGCGAGTTCGCGCCGGCCAACTCCATCGAAGCAGTGATTTGGGTCGCGGTCGGCGGCCGGGGCACGCTCACCGGCGCGGTGATCGGCGCGGTGCTGGTCAATTACGCCAAGACCTATTTCACCTCCGGATTCCTCGCGCCCTATTGGCTGTTCATGCTGGGCGCATTGTTCATCCTGGTGACGTTATTGTTGCCGCGCGGCGTGATCGGCACGCTGCGGCACTGGAATGCGCTGCGCCGCGATCGAGCATCTGCCGCCGCCGAAGACGGCGTACGCGAGCCGCTACCGGCGGAGTAAGGGCGAATGGAAATGCTGACGAACGCCCTTCTCTACCTCAACGGTGTGACCGTCTCGTTCGACGGCTTTAAGGCGCTGAACAATCTGTCCTTCACCGTCGAAACCGGCGAGATGCGCGCCATCATCGGTCCGAACGGCGCCGGCAAAACCACGATGATGGACGTGGTCACCGGCAAGACCCGCCCCGATCTAGGCGATGTCATGTTTGATGGCTCTTACGATCTCACCCGGCTGGACGAAGCCGAGATTGCCGAGCTGGGCATCGGCCGCAAGTTTCAAAAACCAACCGTATTCCAGAGCCAGACCGTCGCCGACAACCTGGAGCTGGCGCTCAAATCCGACCGCCGCGCACACGCCGCCTTGTGGTGGCAGGAAAGTGCCGCCGAACGCAGCCGCATCGACGACTTGCTGGCGACCATTCGTCTGACTGCTGAGCGCAATCGTCTGGCCGGCAGCCTGTCGCACGGGCAACGGCAGTGGCTCGAAATCGGGATGCTGCTGGCGCAAGAACCGAAACTACTTTTGGTCGACGAACCGGTTGCCGGCATGACCGATACGGAAACCCAGCAAACAGCAGAATTGCTCAAGCAAATCAATCGCGACCGCACTGTAGTGGTGGTCGAACACGACATGGCCTTCGTGCGCGAGCTTGGCGTCAAAGTCACTTGTCTGCACGAAGGCTCGGTGCTGGCCGAAGGCACCATCGATCAGGTGTCTTCGAATGAGCGCGTGGTCGAAGTTTACTTGGGACGGTAGTGAATGAATTGGATCCACATTCGTCATTCCGGATTGCCGCGAAGCGGCAAGTCCGGAATCCATAACCCCAGTACTGTGAATATTGATTCCGGGCTCGCGCCTCGCGCGTCCCGGAATGACGCGGCGAGCGAATAGATGCTTGACGTCAACGCCATCGATCTGCATTACGGCGCCGCCCAGACATTGCGCGGCGTGTCGCTCAAAGCCGAGCCCGGCAAGGTTACCTGTGTGCTCGGCCGCAATGGCGTCGGCAAGACGAGCCTGCTCGATGCGCTCGCCGGCCAGCATTTCGTGACCCGCGGCACCATCACCTGGGAAGGCGAGGACATCACAAAACTGCGGCCGCCCGAGCGCGCGCGGCGCGGCATTTCGTATGTGCCGCAAGGCCGCGAGATTTTCCCGCTGCTGACGGTCGAGGAAAACCTGCGCACCGGATTCGCCCCGCTCAAGGCCAGCGACCGTACCATCCCGGACGACGTATTTTCGCTATTCCCGGTGCTCAACGACATGTTGCGCCGGCGCGGCGGCGACCTCTCCGGCGGCCAGCAACAGCAGCTTGCCATCGGCCGCGCGCTGGTGATGCGGCCACGGCTTCTGCTGCTCGACGAGCCCACCGAAGGCATTCAACCTTCGATCATCAAGGACATTGGCCGCGCCATCTCCTATCTGCGCTCGCTCGGCAAAATCGCCATTGTGCTGGTCGAGCAATATCTCGACTTTGCCCACGAACTCGGTGACTATTTCGCCGTCATGGAACGCGGTGCAGTTGTCTATGCCTCGAGCCGCGCCGACCTCGACGAAGGCGCATTGAAACGGGCAATGGCCATCTGATTTTACGAAGTGATGGGCGTCGGGGGGTGAACGTGTTTGCGGTGCCGGTCCACAGCGAAATCTTCGCCGGCAATCGGGCGGTCGGCCGGATCGCACTTGCGGTGCGGGTCGCGGCGGGCGGCAGCCGGCGGCACCGCGTCCACGAACAAGGCGCGCTGCGGATACGCTTCCCCAATGGGCCGACCTCGGAGGCGCTCGACGCCGTAATTCTCAACACCGCCGGCGGCATGACCGGCGGCGACCGGTTCGCCATCGATATCAACGTTGGCGCCGGCGCGCGGCTCGCGGTGACTACGGCGGCAGCCGAGAAAGTCTATCGCTCCTTGGGGCCTGAGACCGGCATCGACGTTACGCTCAATGTCGGCCCGGGCGCTGCGCTTGCCTGGCTGCCGCAAGAAACCATCTTGTTCGATCGGCTGCGATTGCGGCGGAGCATCGCCGTCGATGTTGCGCGCGACGCCGAGCTCACGCTTGCGGAAGGGATTGTGTTCGGCCGCTCCGCGATGGGTGAAACCGTGCTGCGCGGCAATTTCTTCGACCGTTGGCGCGTGCGCACCGGCGGCGCTCTCGTTTTTGCCGAAAGTCTTCGGCTCGACGGCGCCATCGCCGAGAAGCTCGGCCAACGCGCCATCACCGGCGGAAGTATCGCTATTGCCAGCGTGCTCAAATATCCGGCGGATGAAAGTAACATCGCCGCGGTGCGCGCGCTGGAGCAAACGTTCGCCGGCGAGGTCGGCGTGTCGGCCTGGAATGGGCTCATGCTTGCGCGGCTCGTCGCACTTGATGGCGCCGCGTTGCATCGCGATCTGATCGGCGTGCTCACCGCACTCGGCACGCCGCTGCCGCGCCTGTGGCTGAACTAGAGGCAGATCGATGAATCTCACACCGCGCGAAAAGGACAAGCTGCTGATCGCCATGGCGGCCATTGTGGCGCGGCGCCGGCTCGATCGCGGGGTCAAGCTCAATCACCCCGAAGCCGTCGCGCTCATTTCCGATTTCATTCTGGAAGGCGCCCGCGACGGGCGCTCTGTCGCCGAATTGATGGAAAAAGGCGCACATGTTGTCTCGCGCGCTCAAGTGATGGACGGCATCGCCGAGATGATTCCGGAAATCCAGGTGGAAGCCACGTTTCCCGACGGCACCAAGCTCGTCACCGTGCATGAGCCGATCAGATGATCCGTGACGCGTATCCAAATGCGTCATGGCCGGGCTTGTCCCGGCCATCCACGTCTTCCTTCGTTAGGTCAAACGAGCAAGCCGTGGATGCCAGCGACATAGGCGAGCGAAACGACGCCGTTCTTCCAACGGCAGTGCGCGGGCATGACGACGGAAAGGAGAACCAATGATCCCCGGCGAAATGTTCATCAAGGACGGCGCGATCGAACTCAACAAGGGCCGCAGGAGCGTGACCCTTTCGGTCGCCAATAGCGGCGACCGGCCGATCCAAGTCGGCTCGCACTATCATTTCTTCGAGACCAACCCGGCACTGAAATTCGATCGCAAGCAAGCGCGCGGCA
>JASHSY010000398.1 GCA_030040825.1 Xanthobacteraceae bacterium | reverse complement strand
CCTGCGGCGGATCGGGCCGCCGGCTGCGGCGCTCGATATAGGGAAACTGGTAGCGAAGCGTAGCGATGCCGCGCTGCGCCAGCTCCGCAGCGACCGCGGCTATGAACGGATGGGTCATGCCGGCACCGGCGCCGTGTGCCAGCACGTAGCCCGCACGCGCGCCCGGCGGGGCCTGCAGCAGCGCGGACACCTGCGTGTCGCCATCGACGGCAATAGTGATAGGCTTGGCAGCAGCAGACGACATCAGGCGTTCCTTCGCGCCTGGTTATATCAGGAGGAACAAATGTGCCGTAACATCCGCACGCTGTTTAATTTCGAGCCGCCGGCGACCGACGATGAAATTCGCGCGTCTGCGCTCCAATTCGTGCGCAAGCTTTCCGGCTTCGCCAAGCCTTCGCGCGTCAACGAGCCGGCGTTCAACCGTGCGGTGGAGGACGTCACTGCCGCGGCACGCCGGCTCTTGGGTTCGCTCGAGACGGCGAGTCCGGCGCGCGATCGCGAAGTCGAAGCGATGAAGGCGCGCGAGCGCGCCCGCCAGCGGTTCGCGTAGGACCGATCCGGAATTTTCCGAAAAGATCGCGCGCCGCCGATAGCGTCACTTACGCGGCGGCTTGCCCTTGCCCGGCCGCAGCTGATGCACGGTGGCGGAAACGCCCGCGCTTTTTCGCAGCGCGTCCCGCAGATTGACCGGCCGGCCGTATTTTTTCAGAAGATCGCGGAACGCCTCGTCGGCCAGCTCCTGAAAGTCTTTCATCTGGTCGTGACCGAGGAGCTGCAGGTCGCGCCAGGTTTCCTCGTCGAGCTGTACGCGTTTACCGGGCATCTTTCGATCCGCTTGGGGGCGTCACGCTGGTGCCGAGCCGGCAAGCTTCTACCTTTGCGCCATGCGAGTCCAGCGTTCGGGTCATCGACGGAGCGTCGAGCCTTCTCTAAGCTAATGGCGTCCGCCGCGATGATTGATCGCGCGCGTTCGGAGCCGAAAGGATTGGCCAATGGCAAAGAAACAATCTGACAGCGTTTATCGGATTATCGATGTGGTGGGCGTCAGCGAAAAATCGTGGGAGGAGGCCGGCCGCATGGCGGTGGAAATCGCCGCCGGCTCGTTGCGCGATTTGCGCGTCGCGGAAGTGACCAAAATGGACATGAAGGTTGAGGACGGAAAGGTCACCGCTTTCCGCACCCGCGTCGCGTTGTCGTTCAAGTACGAGTCGTAGTGCGGATGCCTTGCGGCGTGTGGCCGCGGAACTGGCCGGTCTTGCGGAACCGCCAGAGATAGTCGGGCACCACGGACGCGATCGAATTTGGAATGATGCCGAGCCCTTCGAGCGTGCGGCCTTGTGCGCGCGCGTCGGGGGAGACCACGTTATCCGTCTTTAACAGCTCAACCTGATCGGGCGTGATCGGCGGCTTTGGCGCGAATTGCAGGAAAGCGCCTTGCAGCTTCAGAAGCGCGAACGGTACTGGCACGAGCAGGCGCCGCCGCTCGATTGTAGCGAGAGTAAACTGCATGAGTTCCTTGAAGGTGCGGATGTCCGGCCCGCCCAATTCGTAGATCGTCCCCGCCCTGGCGACGCCGTTGACCGCGAGCGCGATCGCTTGACCGACGTCGCCGGCGAACACCGGCTGGAAACGCGTATGACCGCCGCCGGGCAGTGGCAGTGCCGGCGCGATGCGGGCAAGCGCAGCGAAGCGATTGAAGAAATCGTCCTCGGGGCCGAACACGATTGACGGCCGTATGATGATGGCGTCCGGCTGGGTCGCCAGCACAAGTTGCTCGCCCGCCGCCTTGGAGCGCGCATAATGCGACGGCGAGCTTGGGTCGGCGCCGATGGCCGAGACATGAATAAGCCGTGCCCCCTCCACGGCGGCCGCCCGCGCCACGGCCGCGGCGCCTTCCGCTTGCACGGCGTCGAAACGCTGCCGGCTTCGCTCGAACAAGATGCCGACCAGATTGATAATCACGTCGCTGTCGCGCGCCGCCACGCCGACCGATTGTGGGAACCGGATGTTGGCCTGCACGATTTCGATCTGGCCGACCGATCCCAGCGGCTTCAAAAATCCGGCCAGCTCCGGCCGGCGCACCGCGACGCGAATGCGGTAAAGCCGGTTGGCGAGCGCCCGCACCACATGGCGGCCGAGGAATCCGGAACCGCCGAACACGGTGACTAGCGTGTCAGAATTGCTCTTCACAGCCATTGTTGGCGGAAATACAGGATCGATTTTAGGCTGTACAGAGGCAAAACCCGCTCGATTGACAAGGGGATGACCGCTTTCGTACCTATCGCCGCCAGTGCCCAGGTGGCGGAATTGGTAGACGCACTAGTTTCAGGTACTAGCGGGTAACACCGTGGAGGTTCGAGTCCTCTCCTGGGCACCAACTGCGAAAACTGCTTTTGATATTGCTGCGTTTTCGCCGAAAAAGTCCCACCCTAAAAAACCAGATTCGAACTCCGTCACTTCTGCTGGGGTGCCGTGCTGGTCCGCTTTCGGAGCGAAACCGGACGTAACGCGCTTGTCACGCAATGTCCGCGTGTGATCCCACAACGGAAGTGCCCGTCGCCTTGCCGATGCGCGAAGGGCGCCGTGTCGCTAGGACTTTCTGGTTGTGACTCGAACCGATGCCGGATTATGCGGCATCCGCGATCGGGTCGAGACCAAGAGCAATACGGCCGCTGAATCGGTGCTGGCGCTTCCCCGATAACGGATGGAATTGCGCACCGTGTGCGTCACGCAATAACCGCTCAAGCCCGGCCTTGCGGTAGAAGCCGGCACCGCCCGCCGCCTCCAACGCTTTCTCGACGGTTGCCAGCACGTGCTCCGCAACGATCGT
>JASHSY010000397.1 GCA_030040825.1 Xanthobacteraceae bacterium | reverse complement strand
GTAGTGGTCGCGGAACAGCGCCACCACGCGCTCGCCTTCGCCGAGGCGAAGAAGGCCGTGATCGACGAACACGCAGACGAGCTGCTCGCCGATCGCCTCGTGGATCAGCACGGCGGCGACCGCAGAATCGACGCCGCCGGACAGTCCGCAGATCACCTTGTCCTTGCCGACCTGTTTGCGAATCTTCTCGACCGCCTCGTCCTTGAAGGCACGCATGGTCCAGTCGCCGGAGCAGCCGGCGATGTTGCGCACGAAGTTGCGCAGGATCGCCGCGCCGTGCGGCGTATGCACGACTTCGAGATGGAACTGGGTCGCGTAGAATTTGCGCTTCTCGTCCGCGATCATGGCGATCGGCGCGTTTGGCGACGTGCCGACCGCAGTGAAGCCCTCCGGCGGCTTAGTCACGCGATCGCCGTGGCTCATCCATACCGGATAACGCTGCCCGACCTCCCACACGCCATCATAAAGTGCCGACGGCGTGGTTATCTCGACTTCGGCGCGGCCGAATTCGCGGTGATGGCCGGCTTCGACCATGCCGCCCAATTGTTGCGCCATGGCCTGCTCGCCGTAACAAATGCCGAGCACCGGCACCCCGGCCTGAAAGATCGCCTTCGGCGCAAGCGGTGCATCGTTGTCGAGCACGGAAGCCGGTCCGCCCGAAAGGATCACCCCCTTCGGCCTAAGATCGTGCAACGCCGCTTCGGCTTTCTGAAACGGAACGATCTCGCAGTAGACATTCTCCTCGCGCACGCGCCGCGCGATGAGTTTGGTTACCTGCGAACCAAAATCGACAATGAGGATGGTGTCGTGGGATGCCATGACGGGTTGTATGGCAGCCGGTTCAGGCTGTCGAGTTTTCAGAGCGGAAATCATGCGGTGCGCCGCAGCAGGCTGACGAAAAATCCGTCCGTATCGGTCCGGCGCGGCGTCATCAGCAATCCTTCATCCGAGATAAGCGCGGCTTGCCTGAAAGGATAGGCTCGCTCGCCCAGCGCTTGCGCGACTTCCGCGGGCTTTTCCACGGAAAAATTTCCGTGCCTGCCGACAAAGGCGCTGACTTGGTCGCTGTTTTCTTCGTTGAGGACCGAGCAAGTGATATAGGCGATGCGCCCGCCGGGCTTCACCAGCCTAGCCGCGCGATCGAGCAAGGTTTGTTGCTGCTTGAGGCGCTCCGCCAACGCACCCGGCCGCACGCGCCACTTGGCGTCCGGGTTTCGCCGCCACGCGCCGGTGCCCGTGCACGGTGCGTCGATCAGTGCAAGGTCGATGCATCCATCGAGGTCGGCCAGCGTGTCGGCCTTGCCGCGCGGCGTGCGCACCTGAACATTGCGAACTCCCGCGCGCACCATGCGATCGTGGATCGGTGCAAGCTGCCGTTTGTCGATATCGGTCGCGTAGACTTGACCGTGATTGTCCATCATGGCCGCCAGCGCAAGCGTTTTACCGCCGGCGCCGGCGGCGAGATCCACCACCTGCTCGCCCGGTATGGCTCGCGCAAACAGCGCGGCAAGCTGCGATCCTTCATCCTGCACCTCGACCGCGCCTTTGATAAATGACGGCTCGGCCTGGATCGCCGGGCTCTTGGCATCGGCTGGAAGGCGAATACGCAGACCGACAGGCGACCATCGCGTCGGTGACGCCTCCAGATGGGCGAGTTTAGCCGCGACGATATCGCGTTCGGCCTTCAGCGTATTGACGCGCAAATCAAGCGGCGCGCGGCTCGCTAAAGCTGCTCCCTCCGCCGCCCGCTCGTCACCAAAAACGCGGGCGAAATGCGGATCGAGCCATTCTGGGTAATCGCCGAGGACGAACGGCGGCGCAGCGGCGAACGCATCGCCGGCCAACGCCGTCCGTTCTGCCTCAGTCAGGGGAGCGGGCGCAAAGCGTGCACCAGTGCACAACACCCCGATCGCTTCAACATCCAAAGCGCGTTCACGACGAAGCATGCCGAGAAGCAGAGCGCGGGGATTCGCCTCACCCATCAGCCACGCCGCGGACGATTTGCGGCGCAACGTGTCGTAGACGAGACCGGCGATCGCTGCTCGATCCGACGAGCCGGCGAAACGATGACCTAAACCCCAATCCTTGAGCGTATCCGCGGCCGGACGCCGCCGTGCGTCAATGTCGGCGATAACTTCGATAGCGGCGGAAAGACGAGCAGAGGGTGTCATCGCTCGTATTAAATAATAACACCGGTCAGAACCTCGACAATAAACATTGCCCACATCACCATCAGGACCACGGCGCCGACCGAGTAGAATCGGGCGCGCCAGGTCACGTTGTTGCTGGTCACGTGCACGTAGGCCTGCAAGACACGGCAAATCACGAATATCCAAGCGAGCATCACGAAGACAATTCCTGCATGCCTGGTATCCCAGGCGAGGACAGTCAGCACATAAAACAGTATCGGAAGCTCAAATTGGTTTGAGAAGGAATTCGCCGTTTGAGTCGTAAGCGGTGGCCAGTTCGGCTGCCGCAAGGCGATCTTGTCCGAAGTTACCACGCCGGAACGATAGTCCGCACTCCGCAACGCGCCCATCCGCAGCATCAGCACAAAGGTCAAGATAACCTCGACGAACAGCGGCAAGAGCACGGCTTGGATCGACATTACTTAGTCCTCGATTAGCGGTACCTTGCCGTCACTGCCAACAATGCGCGATCACAACTTTACACTAATCGCGGTTTCGCCCGAGTCGTCGACCAGGGCGCTGCGCCATGATTTTCCGGTGAAGAGCGCTTTGTGCACGGCGTCCGCGGTGCCGCCGTGGTTGAGGTTGGCGGTCACCAACATTCCGCCCGTGCGCAGCAATTTACGCAACTCCGTATGCAGCGCGGGTATCGGCGCATTGCCGTCAAAGAAAGCCAGGTCGTAGCCGGGATCGAGCGTAGGCAGGACTTTGGCAAATTCACCGTCATGCACGGTAATGCGATGGTCGAATGCCGCCGCCGCGATATTCTCGCGCGCCAGCGCCGCGTGGTCCGGATCGCGTTCGATCGTATCGACCGTTGATTCATGCGCACCATAAGCAAAAGACAAAGCCGTATAACCAAGCGCCGTTCCTAGCTCCAGGATACGTCGCGCGTTCGCCGCCGCGGCAAGCGTGCTGAGCAGCGGACCGTTGTGGTAAGGGTAGGCGCCACAGCCGTGCTCGCTGCGATGCCGGTCGGTAGCTTTGCGGATTTCCGCAAACGGATCTGCGGACGGGCGTTTCATCGCCACAGATTTACTCCCGGCTGGGATAGTTCGGACTTTCGCGCGTGATAGTCACATCGTGCACGTGGCTTTCGCGCAGACCGGCGCCCGAGATACGGATAAATTCGGCCTTGTCGTGAAACTCCCCGAGCGTCTTTGCACCCACGTAACCCATCGCCGCGCGCAAGCCGCCAACGAGTTGATGCAGCACGTTGGCCACCGGGCCTTTGTAGGGCACCTGACCTTCGACGCCTTCGGGCACCAGTTTGAGCGTGTCCTTGATCTCCTGCTGGAAATAGCGATCCGCCGAGCCGCGCGCCATGGCGCCGACCGAGCCCATACCGCGATAACTCTTGTAGGAACGGCCCTGATAAAGAAACACATCGCCCGGCGTTTCATCGGTGCCCGCAAGAAGCGAGCCGACCATGGCGCAATCGGCGCCGGCCGCCACTGCTTTGGCGAGATCGCCGGAATATTTGATACCGCCGTCGGCAATCACCGGGGTATCGGTGCGCGTAGCCGCTTCGACCGCGTCGGCGATCGCGGTCAGTTGCGGTACGCCAACGCCGGCGATCACGCGCGTCGTGCAAATCGAGCCCGGACCGATGCCGACCTTGACGGCGTCCGCGCCGGCGTCGATCAGCGCTTTGGCGCCCTCGGCAGTAGCGATATTGCCGGCGACGACCTGTACCGCGTTCGACATCCGCTTGATACGTGTCACCGTATCCAGAACACGCTGCGAATGCCCGTGCGCGGTATCGACCACGACGAGATCGACGCCGGCGTCAATCAGCGCTTCGCTCCTCGCATAGCCCGCTTCGCCAACGCTTGTTGCGGCAGCGACACGCAGCCTGCCCTGTTCGTCCTTGCAGGCATTCGGATTGGCCACGGCTTTCTCGATGTCCTTCACCGTAACCAGGCCGACGCACCGATAATCGCCATCGACCACCAGAAGTTTCTCGATGCGGTGCTGGTGCAACAGCCGTTTCGCTTCGTCTTGGCCGACACCCTCGCGCACGGTGACCAGCGTGTCTTTGGTCATCAGTTCGGAAACCTTCTGCCGCTTGTCGGTGGCAAAACGCACATCGCGATTGGTGAGAATGCCGACAAGCTTGCCGGCGCGCCCATTGCCGCCGCCTTCGACCACCGGGATGCCGGAGATATGATGTTCCTGCATCAACGCGAGCGCGTCGGCCAACGTCGCCTCCGGAGGAATAGTGACGGGATTCACAACCATTCCGGACTCGAATTTCTTGACCTGGCGCACTTGCCCGGCCTGGACCTGCGGATCGAGATTGCGATGGATGACGCCGATGCCGCCTGCCTGCGCCATGGCGATCGCCATATGGGCCTCGGTCACCGTGTCCATGGCCGACGCCACAATCGGGATGTTAAGCGCGATGCCGCGTGTGATGCGTGCGCGAATGTCCACGTCCGAAGGCAGCACATTCGACGGACCTGGCTTGATGAGCACGTCGTCGAAGGTGAGCCCCTCGCGAGGATTGCTTTGCGTCATTGCCAACTCCGCTTTGCCGCGACGATCGCGGGCTGTTGGTGCGGGCGCCTCGAAAAAGCCGATCGGAAAGAAAAAGCTTAAGCAGGTGGGGGCACCCCCTACCCGCCGTCCGACGGCCCGCTTTTGGGTTGGCGGCGGTTCCTAGCATGTCCGCGCCTCGATTCATAGATGGTGGTGCGCGGCTTGGCCGGCCAGTGCACAGCGGAGTAGATTGGCCGCAATCGAGACGGAGCAATGCGCAATAACGGCAATCGTTTCGGTCATTGGTGGGTCGCGACCGCATTCGCCATCGCGTTGGCGCTGATCCGAGGCGCAAACGCCCAAGATTCCCCGGATGAACGCCGCTGCACTGGGCAATGGCGCGCCAGCAACGACGAGCGAATCGCTTCCTGCACCACGCTGATCGATTCCGGCCGCTACCAAACGGCAAACCTCGCCATCTTGCATCACGATCGGGGCGCGGCGCGGCGCGCCAAAGGCGATCTCGCCGGCGCGGTCAGCGATTTCAGCGAAGCAATCCAGATAAATCCCGACTATGCCCGCGCCTTGGCCGACCGCGGCAGCGCGCGGTTGGCACAACACGACCTCGATAACGCCATCGCCGACCTCGACAATGCGATCCGCCTTGATCCGGCAGATGCCGGCTCATTCATGGTGCGCGGGAACGCCTTTGACGAAAAGTCTGACTTCGACCGCGCCATCGCCGATTACAATGAGGCCATTCGGCTCGTTCCGAACTATGCAGCGGCCTATTTCAATCGCGGCCTTGCGTTCCGCCGCAAGGGCGATTTCGATCATGCCGTCGTCGACTACGATCAGGCCATCAAGCTCGATCCGAAAAACGTGTCTGCTCTTAACAATCGCGGCATCGTCTGGTTCGAGAAAGGCGACTTCGACCGGGCCTTGGCGGATTACAATCAAGCACTACGCGTCGACCCCAATTTCGCCGCTGCCTATAACAATCGCGGTGACGTCTGGCGATCGAGAAACGACGCCCCGCGCGCCTTGGCCGATTTCGATCATGCCATTGCGCTTTCGCCGAAATTCGCGCTGGCCTACGACAACCGCGGCCTGGTCTACTATCAGCGGCACGACTACGACCGAGCGATCGCCGATTTCGACGCCGCGATCCGTTTCGATCCGACCAATGCCGATGCCTACGGCAACCGCGGCAACGCCCATGACGACAAAGGCGATCGCAACGCCGCCATCGCCGATTACAACGAGGCGATCCGCATCGATCCCAAGAAAGCGCGGTTTTTCTACGATCGCGGAATCGCCTACCGGCGTGACGGCGACTTCGACCGCGCCATAACCGACCTCAACGAAGCGATCCGGCTCAATCCGCAGCATGCCGGCGCCTACAACGAACGCGGTTACGCATTCTACCAAAAGCACGATTTCGCGCGCGCTATTCCCGACTACGATCAGGCCATCAAGCTCAATCCGAAATTTGCCATCGCTTACAATAATCGCGGTAACGCATTTGACGATAAGGGCGACGCGGATCACGCCATCGCCGACTATAACGAAGCGCTGCGCATCGACCCGAACTATGCCGCCGCGATGTACAATCGTGGCATCGCCTGGCGACGCAAAGGCGACCTCGATCGAGCGATCGCCGATTATGATCAGGCGATCAAGCTTAATCCGACAGCCGCGTCATATAACAATCGCGGCAGTGCCTGGCTGGCCAAAGGCGAGTATGAACGTGCCATCGCCGATCTCGATCAGGCGATCAGGCTCGATCCGCGCCTGGCCGACGCCTACATCAACCGCGGCAATGCCAAGCGCGAGCACCTGGCTTACGCGGACGCCATCGCCGATTACACGCGCGCCATTGAGCTGTCGCCCAATGCGGCGCTTGCCTTTTACAACCGCGCCTGGGCGCGCTATCTGGCCGGCGACAACACGCAAGCGCTCGCCGATGCCGATCGCGCGATTGCACTGAACGATCATTCGGCAAGTGCTTTTTCGACGCGCGGTCTTATCCGCGAACGGATGGCCGATTCAACCGGCGCAATCGCCGACTTCCACAAGGCGCTTGAGATCGATCCCTCCTTCCAGCAGCCCGCTGAAGGCTTGCAACGGCTCAAGGCCGCCGCTCCTGCGGCGCATTAGGCGCAGATGCCGGTAGAGCTGCCAGCAAGCCCGTACAATCGCATTGTTCCGCTGATCGTCGCGTTCGCGCTGTTCATGGAAAATATGGACTCGACGGTGATTTCGACGTCGTTGCCGGCGATTGCGCACGCGCTCGGCACCAACCCACTGGCGCTGAAACTTGCCGTCACCTCCTATCTCCTGGCGCTTGCCATTTTTATCCCGGCGAGCGGCTGGACCGCCGACCGGTTCGGGGCGCGCAACATCTTTCGAATCGCCATCGGGGTGTTCGTGCTCGGTTCGATTGGCTGTGCATTGTCCCAATCGCTCGAGCA
>JASHSY010000396.1 GCA_030040825.1 Xanthobacteraceae bacterium | reverse complement strand
CCGAACTCGTCGTCGTGCTCGGCGGTCCGATCGGTGTGTACGAACAGGAGATTTATCCGTTCATTGCCGGCGAAATCGCGGCAATCGCCGCGCGGATTCAAGCGGACAAACCTATCCTCGGCATTTGCCTTGGCGCGCAGATGATGGCGGCGGCGCTCCACGCCACGGTTGCGCCCGGTCAGGTCAAGGAGATTGGCTGGGCGCCCTTGACGTTGAGCGGGGAGGGGCAGAAATCGCCGCTCGCACCGCTTGGCGCGACTCCCGTCCTGCATTGGCACGGCGACAATTGCGAATTGCCGCAGGACTGCGCGTTGCTGGCATCGACCCTGCATTGCCCGGTGCAAGCGTTCATGCGCAAGCCGGCGCAGCTTGCTTTGCAATTCCATCTTGAGACGGAACCGGCGCGGTTCGAAAGCTGGCTGGTTGGACATACCGTCGAGCTCAACAAAGCTGGCATCGATCCGCGTGAACTGCGCAATCAGGCGCGCACGCTCGGACCGGCGACCCGCGAGATCGGCCAGAAAGTTCTAGCGGCGTGGCTCGATAAGGCGGTCGGAGCGGCGGTATGAGCTTTCCGGATACCGCGGTCGCATTACGCGCGACTATGCCGGCCTTGCGTGGGCGGTTGATGGCGAACCAGCCGCTCGCAGAGCTGACCTGGTTTCGCGTCGGCGGGCCGGCGCAGGTTTTGTTCATGCCGGAGGACGAGGAAGACCTCGCCTATCTTTTGACGCGCCTGCCCGCCGAGATTCCCGTGACTGTGATAGGGCTTGGCTCCAACCTCATCATCCGCGACGGCGGCGTGCCCGGAGTGGTGATCAGGCTTGGACGCGGCTTTAGCGAGATTGTCGTCGAAAGCGCCGACATTCGGGTGGGCGCGGCGGTACCCGACGTCAAAGTGGCGCGGGCGGCGCAACAGGCGGGCATCGCCGGACTGTCGTTTCTGCGTGGCATTCCAGGCGCGGTCGGTGGTGCACTGCGCATGAACGGTGGCGCTTACGGCCGCGAAACCAAGGACGCACTCGTCGAAGCACGGGCTGTCGATCGATCTGGCCGCCTCCATGTGCTCGGCAATGCCGATATGCACTATTCTTATCGCCACTGCGGCGCGCCGGATGATTACATCTTCACACAGGCCACATTCCGCGGCGAACGTGGCGACCCGGCCGTCATCGCAGCCGAAATGGACAAAATCACCGAAAGCCGCGAGGCCACGCAGCCAATCAAGAGTCGCACCGGCGGCTCTACTTTCAAGAACCCGCCCGGTGCAAAGAAGGCTTGGCAGCTGATAGATGCCGCCGGCTGCCGCGGCCTTCGCATCGGCGATGCGCAAGTTTCCGATCTGCATTGTAATTTTCTGATCAACCTAGGCCACGCGGCCGCCGCCGACATCGAAACGCTCGGCGAAACGGTGCGGCGGCGGGTGCACGAGAATTCCGGCGTCGATCTCGAATGGGAGATCAAGCGGATCGGGGTTGCGAAATAGCGTAGTGTTTCCGCATGGCGAAGCGCGATCCTATCCTCATTGTCGGCGGTGGGCTTGGCGGACTGACGACGGCGCTCGCTTTGGCGCGCCATGGCTGGCCGACGCGCGTACTGGAAGGCGCGCCGCAATTCGGCGCCATCGGCTACGGCATTCAGTTCGGGCCCAACGTCTTTCACGAGTTCGATCGGCTCGGCCTCAGCGAGCAGGTGCTGGCGATAGCGGATTTCCCGGTGGCGCTTTCGATGATGGACGCGCTCAGCGGCAAGGAGCTCGTTCACATCCCGACCGGCTCCTCGTTCCGCGCGCGCTTTAAATATCCCTACATCGTCGTGCATCGCATCGACTTGCATAACATTCTGCTCGATGCGTGCCGGCGGCATGACGCCGTTGAACTCGTTCCCGACGCGATGGTGATGAATTTTGCTGACCGGGGCGACGCGGTCGCGGTCGAAACGAAAGATGGCCGCGCATTTTCCGGCGCTGCACTCGTCGCTGCCGACGGACTGAGTTCTTGGTTCCGCGCCAGGCTCATCGGCGATGGCGATCCGCGCCCAAGCGGCTATGTGGCGTTTCGTACCATCGTGCCAATGGCGCAGGTGAAAGCTGATCTGGCGCGCGACAATTCTGCCCTATGGGCAGGGCCGGGCTTGCATGTTGTGCATTATCCGCTGCGCCAAGGGACGGAATTCAACATCGTGGCGGTCTTCCGCACCGCTACTCATGCTGAACGCGGCGACCCGGCTGCCTATCGCGCTGAGCTTGAATACACCTATCGCAACGTGCATCCCGCCGCCCGCGCGCTGATCGGCATGTTGGACATGCGGTGGCGGCGGGCGGTGTCCGATCGCGACCCAATCCGCCACTGGCACCAGGGCCGTGTCGTCCTGCTTGGCGATGCTGCGCATGCGCCGCTGCAATCGTTGGCACAAGGCGCCGGCATGGCGATTGAAGATGGCGCTTGTCTCGGCGAACTGATCGCCGCCACTGACGGCGACTTTACCAGCGCCTTCCGCCGCTTCGAGGCCGCTCGGCTGCTCCGCACCGCACGTGTCCAACTCGAATCCCGCGCAATCTGGGACTTCTACCATCTCGACGAGGGCGTTGCCCGTGACGTCCGCAATGCGACGGTAGCCGAGTGGGACGAGGCGCATTTGTTCAAATGTCTGGCGTGGCTCTATGACGGAGCCGTGGTGCCGGACGCCAAAGGGCCCTGAGACTCTCGATTTTTCGCCAATAGTGGATTCTATTGGTGACCCAGCGAATCAGCGGGGATCGCTGACGAACCAGGCTGGGGCATGGCCAAGCACGTCGCCGTTCTGATGGGAGGCTGGTCGGCTGAGCGCGAGATATCGCTGCGCTCGGGCAAGGCCTGTGCCGATGCGCTTACCCGTGCCGGATATCGGGTTACCGCAATCGACGCCAACCGCGATGTGGCGGCAGTGCTCACCGCGGCGAAGCCGGATGTGGCGCTTAACGTCCTGCATGGCCGGCCAGGTGAGGACGGCACTCTGCAAGGCGTGCTGGAAATCCTCGGCATTCCCTACAGTCACTCCGGCGTGCTCGCCTCGGCGCTTGCCATGCACAAGGGGTACGCCAAGGCGGTGTTTCGCGGTGCCGGTATTCCGGTCGCGGACGATTTGGTCGCGTCGCGCTTGGAAGCGGCGCAACGTCACCTGATGACGCCGCCCTATGTGGTCAAGCCGATGGCGGAAGGCTCCAGTGTGGGAGTCTTTATCGTCACCGAGGACCATCCGCATCCGCCGCAGGAGCTGTTTCGCGACGATTGGGCTTTTGGCGATAAGGTGCTGATCGAGCGCTATATTCCAGGCAAGGAGCTAACTTGCGCCGTCCTGGGCGACCGAGCGCTCGATGTTATCGAGATCGTACCGGCAACGCGCTTCTACGACTATGAGGCCAAGTACGCGGCCGGGGGTTCCAAGCACCTGCTGCCGGCGCAAATTTTACCAAATGTTTACCAGGAAGTCCGCAGATTGAGCTTGGCTGCCCACGGCGCGCTTGGTTGCCGCGGCGTAAGCCGCGCAGACTTCCGTTACGACGATCGGGGAACGGGAAAGCTGGTCTGTCTTGAGATCAATACGCAGCCGGGCATGACCGAAACTTCGCTCGTGCCCGAGCTTGCGGCGTATGCGGGCATCACCTTCGACGAGCTGGTGCGATGGATGGTGGAGGACGCCTCGACCAACCGCTGACGCGGTCGAGGCTAGAGGCAGCGGAAAATATTGGCGCGCCGTTTGACGGGCGATCGCGCTCGCGCGCATTCGTTCGCTTTGCCGGCTTCACCAACTACCGTCGGCGCTTCGGCCGCTGGCGCTTTCGCATCATGCGGGTGCCCCCGCCGGGCATCGGTGTCGCCGGTTCGGCTTTGTTGCTCGCCGCTACGCTCGGTTACGGCGTGGTCGCCGGCGGTCACGTCGCCGGCTTCGTGGCGTGGTTGAAAGATGCCCGCGATGAGGCGGCCGGTGCGCTTGGTTTTGGAATCGCCGCAGTTTCGCTGACCGGACCGAAAGAAGTCAGTCGCGAGGAAGTTCTCACCGCCGCCGGGGTGACCGGGCGGGCCTCGCTTTTGTTCCTCGACGCCGACGCTGCGCGTGCCCGCTTGATGGCCAATCCGTGGATCGCGGATGCGGCCGTCCTCAAACTCTATCCCGATCGGCTTCAGATCACCGTCACCGAGCGGAAGGCATTCGCGCTTTGGCAGAAAAATGGCCGCCTCAGCGTCATTGCCGCCGACGGCACCGTACTCGAACCGTTTGTCGAAGACCGTTATCGCGGCTTGCCGCTCGTTGTCGGGCGCGGCGCCGAGCGGCAGGCCAAGGACTTCCTCGCTGTCGTCGACCGCTATCCAGATATCCGCGCGCGCGTGCGGGCCTCGATCCTGGTCGCGCAACGACGCTGGAATCTTCGGCTGGCCAATGGCATCGACGTCCGTTTGCCCGAAGGCAACGTCGCGCCGGCACTTGACCGGTTGGTTACCCTCGATCGTGAAAAGAAGCTCCTGTCGCGCGATATCGTCGCGGTGGATCTGCGGCTCCCGGATCGGGTGAGCGTGCAGCTCTCGGAAGCGGCGGCGCAGGCGCGCGATGACGCGCTCAAGTCGAAGGACAAGAAGAAAAAGGGAGGCGACGCATGAGCGCCCTCTCTTATGGTCTTACGCCGAAGATGAAGCCGGTGTCACCGCGTAAGAGCGCGCTGATCGCCGCGCTCGATATCGGCTCGAGCAAAGTCGCTTGTCTGATCGCCCGGTTGCGGCCGCATGCGCCGCGGCAAGTGCTGACCCGCCGAACCCATGCCATCGAGGTCGTCGGCTTCGGACACGCCGCCGCCCGCGGCACCAAAGCCGGCGGCGTGGTCAATCTCGCGCAGGCCGAAGAGTCGATCCGGCAAGCAGTCGATGCCGCCGAGCGGATGGCCTCGGTGGAAATTGAATCGATCGTGCTGTCGGTCGCGGCCGGCCGGCTGGCGAGCGATTTGTTCGTCGCCGAAATCAAAATTGCCGGCGCTGCGGTGACTGAGGGCGATATTGCCCGCGTGTTGAGCGCCGGCCATCGCCACTCGCTGCGCGACGGGCGCGCAATTCTGCATTCGTTGCCGATCGGCTATTCGATCGACGGCGGAAACGGCATCCGCGACCCGCGTGGCATGCTTGGCGAGCGCTTCGGCGTCGACATGCATGTTACCACCACCGACATCGCCGCTGCGCGCAACCTGATGCTCGCAGTGGAGCGCTGTCATCTCGACATCGAGGCCATGGTCGCCAGTCCATACGTGTCGGCCCTTTCCGTGCTGGCCGACGATGAGGCCGATCTAGGCGCGGCCGTGGTCGACATGGGCGCCGGCACAACAACCACGGCGGTTTTCCTCGGCGGTCGTTTTGTCCACTCGCAGGGTTTCGCTGTTGGCGGACACAACGTCACCCTTGACATCGCGCGCGGGCTAAGCACGAGCGTTGCCGACGCCGAGCGAATCAAAACGTTTTATGGCAGTGTCCTGATCGGAGGATCGGACGAACGCGACATGATAACGGTGCCGCCGCTCGGCGAGGACGAACGCGAGCAGACGCAATTCGTGCCGCGGTCGGCGCTCGGACATATCATCAGGCCGCGCGTCGAAGAAATTCTGGAAATGGTACGCGATCGTCTCACGGCGTCTGCGTTTGCCGCCGAGCCACGCGGGCGCGTGATCCTCACCGGCGGTGCCAGTCAGATGACCGGATTGTCCGAGCTGGCGTCCCGCATTCTTAATCGGCCGGTGCGCGTCGGCCGCCCGCTCGGGATTGCCGGATTGCCGGATGCGGCCAAGGGCGCGGCATTTGCCGCCGCGACCGGGCTTTTGGTTTATCCGCAGGCGGCGCATCTCGAATATTTTGAAGCACGCAATAAGCGGTATTTAGCGAATGGCACGGGTGGCTACATCGCCCGGGTCGGACAGTGGCTGCGCGAGAGTTTCTGATGGCCCCCAGACGCGCAACTAAACCATCACAACGGCCGGTGGCGGACTGGCCGGGGCCGGGCGTCGAACGCGCCCGCGCATCAAAGAAGAGGCAACCATGACCATCAACTTGAAGATTCCCGATATCCGTGAGCTGAAGCCGCGCATAACCGTGTTCGGTGTCGGCGGTGCTGGCGGCAACGCCGTTAACAACATGATCACCGCCGGCTTGCAGGGCGTCGATTTCGTGGTGGCGAACACCGACGCGCAGGCGCTTACGATGTCGAAGGCCGAGCGCATCATTCAAATGGGCACGCAGGTGACCGAAGGCCTGGGCGCCGGCTCACAGCCAGACGTCGGCCGCGCCGCAGCCGAAGAAGTGATCGACGAAATTCGCGATCACCTCTCCGGTGCACACATGGTGTTCGTGACCGCCGGCATGGGCGGCGGCACCGGTACCGGCGCGGCGCCGGTCATCGCCAAGACCGCGCAGGAAATCGGTATTCTCACTGTCGGTGTTGTGACCAAGCCATTTCATTTCGAAGGCCAGCGCCGCATGCGCATCGCCGATGGCGGCATCCAGGAGCTGCAAAAGTGTGTCGACACGCTGCTGATCATCCCGAACCAGAATCTGTTCCGGGTGGCGAATGAGAAAACGACATTCGCCGACGCCTTTGCCATGGCCGATCAGGTGCTTTATTCCGGAGTCGCTTGCATTACCGATCTGATGGTCAAGGAAGGTCTCATCAATCTCGACTTCGCCGATGTGCGCGCGGTCATGCGCGAAATGGGCAAGGCGATGATGGGGACCGGTGAGGCCGAGGGCGAAAAGCGAGCGCTGACCGCAGCCGAAGCGGCGATTTCCAATCCGTTGATCGACGATGCCTCGATGAAAGGTGCGAAAGGTCTTTTGATCTCCATCACTGGCGGCCGCGATCTTACGCTCTACGAAGTTGACGAGGCGGCAACGCGCATTCGCGAAGAAGTCGATCAGGATGCCAACATTATCGTCGGCGCGACATTCGACGAAAGCCTCGATGGCATCATCCGTGTTTCGGTGGTTGCCACCGGCATCGATCATGCTTTGGTGACGCAGCGCTCGCCAGCGATCGATCCGGAGATGCGCATCGCCGCCGTCGCCAAAGGGCTGCGCGCCGAATCCGCCAAACTGCCAGAGCAGGTGGAGACTGAGCCGGTCCGCTCGGTTGCTGCCGCGCCGGCGACCCCCGCGTCGGTCAACGATTCAATCGAATCCGCCAAAGCTGCAATGGCGGCGGCGATCCTGCCGCAAGCTGCTCAGGATGTGACCATTCGGCCGCTCGGTCTGAAGCCGACGCTGTTCGTGGACCCGCCGGCGAGCGGGGCCGAACACCCGGAGCAGCCTGAGCCGGAAGCATTCATCCCCCCGCAACCGGAGCGGATGCCGTCACGCGCGCGCATGCCGCGGATCGATGAATTGCCGGTCCCGGCGCAAAATGAGATCCGCGCCCGGCGCGGCGAGCTGGCCGAGGAGCACCCGGAAAAGCGCCGCATGACTCTGCTGCAGCGTCTGGCAGCCGTTGGTCTTGGTCGGCGCGAGGAAGAGGAAAATGCACCGGCGGCACCGCGCACGGCGCCGACCCTTCCCCCCGCTGCCGAACGGCTGCCGGGACGGCCTTCGGCACGGACGGAATCGCGCCAGGAGCCGGTCTCCGAATACGCCAAGCGTCCGGCTCCGCAGGGCCTGGACCAGCACGGCCGGCAGGCGCCTGTGCATAACCGAAGCGACGAGGATCAGCTCGATATCCCGGCTTTTCTGCGCCGACAGGCGAACTGACCGAACCTTTCGCAAGCCTTGTGTGTCCCCACGCCGTGACCCCAATCGCGGCGTGGGTTTTGCATTAAGTATCTGATATTAAATAATATTCATTGAGAATTGAACGTTCCCGTCGTCGCGGCGGGCCCTCTCATCACTGCGCCTACTGGAGTGATTTTGGCTTTTCGGCAGGCAAAGTTCGGCCGAAATAGGTAACACTCGGTAAGAAACCGTGAGTTGGCCAGAAACCCTGTGCTCAGTATGGTTTGGCAGATTTTTGGGGGAGTTATGTGGGGGTAGTGTAACGGGTCGCCGCTGGCGGACGGCTCCTTGTACAACCTTCGCGTTCCTCATGTTGGGGTTGCCGATTGCTTCACGCGATCCGGCTATGAGGTGTAGGGCATGACAAGGGGCACGTACGCCGGCAGGCAAACGACGCTGCGCGAGCAAGTCGGTGTGTCCGGCATCGGCGTACATTCGGGTTCGCCCGTTACCGTCATCCTTCATCCGGCTGAAGCCGACACTGGCATCGTCTTCTGGCGTGGCAGAGTTGACGGCGGGAAAGACCGCCACCTCGTGGCCAGTTTTCGCTCGGTGACCGCGACCGAATTCGCCACCGTCCTTGGTGATCGGGATGGTCCGGCGGTTTCGACCACCGAGCACGTCCTCGCTGCATTGTATGCTCTGGGCATCGACAATGCGGTCGTTGAAGTGGATGGCCCCGAAGTCCCGATTATGGACGGCAGCGCCGCGCCCTTCGTCGAGGCTATCGACCAGGCCGGCATCGAGACCCTGTCGGCGTCGCGCCGTTACATTAGGGTGTTGCGGCCGGTGCGGGTCAATGCGGACGGCTGCTATGGCGAACTGCGCCCCTATGCCCGCGGTTTGCGCATCGAGGCCGAGATCGAATTTGCCGATTCGTTGATTGGCCGACAGAGCTTCGCGCTCGACGTAGAGCCGCACGTGTTCCGCCGCGATTTGGCGCGTGCGCGCACCTTCGGCTTCATGCGCGATGTGGCGAAGCTTTGGAGCGCCGGCTACGCGCTCGGCGCTTCGTTCGAGAATACCGTCGTTGTGGCGGACAATCGGGTCCTCAACAGCGACGGGATGCGCTTTCCTGACGAGTTCGTCCGCCACAAGATCGTTGACGCGATCGGCGACTTGGCGCTTGCCGGCGCGCCATTGATGGCCGCTTATCGATCGGTACGCGGCGGGCATAAGCTCAATCACGCCGTGGTCACGACCCTGATGGCTGATCCAAGCGCCTGGACGTACAGCGAATTGGAAGAGCCGCTACCGCGCCCTCGCGGTCATGCCGACATCGCACCCGGCTTCGCGACAGCGGCTTACGGCCCCAACGTCTCTTGATTTCGTTAAGTTTTTTGCCTTAATCCAGGCCGATTGTCGGCCTAATCAGCATTAAGATCGCCGCCTATACTGCCCCGCGTGAACGCGGCAGGAAACGGGGCTTACGCTGCTGGGGATGGGAATTTCATTACGGTCATGACGGGGCGGTTAAAGGGATCGCGGCGGTCCGGGCGCAAGCTGCGTTCGCTGGCGAGCGTGTTGGCATTGCTGGTGATTACCGCCCCCGTTTTGGGCTGCGGCATGTTGAGCAAAGACGAGGACGTCGTCCCCGAAGGCTCTGCCGACAAGCTCTATAACGAAGGTCTATTCCTGCTTAACAACAAGCAGGAATACGCGGACGCCGCCAAAAAATTCGATCAGGTCGATCGCGAAAATCCCTATTCCGATTGGGCGCGCAAGGCGCTGCTGATGTCGGCTTACTCTTATTATCAGGCGCAGAAATACGACGACTGCATCAGTGCGGCGAAGCGTTACGTGACTCTGCATCCTGGCAGTCCGGATGCCGCTTACGCGCAGTACCTGATCGGCGTTTCCTATTACGACCAGATTCCCGATGTTTTGCACGACCAAGCACGCGCCGACAAAGCGATAGCGGCTCTCGCGGAGGTGGTGCGCAAATATCCGGATACGGAATATGCGCTCAACGCTAAGAAAAAAATCGACATCGCGCGTGATCAGCTTGCCGGCAAGGAGATGGAGATCGGCCGCTTCTACATGAAGAAGCGTGACTTCACCGGCGCCATCAACCGCTTCAAAGTCGTGGTGACGCAATACCAAACGACGCGTGAGGTCGAGGAGGCGCTGGAGCGCCTGACCGAGGCCTATCTCTCGATCGGCATTGTCGATGAGGCGCAGACCGCGGCCGCGGTGCTGGGGCACAATTTCCCCGACAGCCCCTGGTACAAGGATGCCTACCGGCTGGTGAAATCCGCCGGCGTCGAGCCGAACGAGAACAAGGCGTCGTGGTTGAGCCGCGCTTTCAAGGGGCTGGGCTAGTGCGCGGCTGACGGCGACAGGACAGGGAATCATTACTATCATCTATTCTTGGTCCGGCCTCCTTGGTCATCCGCCGTCATGCTCGCACGTCTATCCATCCGCGACATCATTCTGATTGATCGTTTGGACATCGACTTTGGCGCCGGACTTGCCGTGCTCACCGGCGAGACTGGCGCCGGCAAGTCGATCCTGCTCGACGCGTTCGCGCTTACCCTTGGCGCGCGCGGCGACGCGGCTTTGGTACGCGAGGGTGCCGAGCAGGGGCAGGTGATCGCCGGTTTCGAAATCGGCAAGGATCATCTGGCGTGGCGGGTGCTTGCCGACAATGAGCTGGCCGCGGAAGACGAATTGATTTTACGCCGCGTGCAGTTCGCCGACGGACGCACCCGTGCTTTCGTCAACGACCAGCCGGTCAGCGCACAGGTCTTGCGCACGCTTGGCGCCGTCTTGGTGGAAATCCACGGCCAGCATGACGAGCGGGCCTTCGTCGAGGCGGCGACCCATCGCGCGCTGCTCGATGCTTTTGGCGGGCTTGAAGATCGGGCCGCCGAAGTTCGCCGGCTTTGGGATGAGCGCCGTGTGCAGGAAGCCGCGGTCGAGGCGCATCGCACCGAGGTCGAACGCGCGCGCCGCGAGGCCGATTGGTTACGTCACGCCGTCGACGAGCTTGGCCGGTTAGCGCCGCAAACCGGCGAGGAAACTGCATTGTCCGAACGACGCGCCGCCATGATGCAGGCGGAAAAGTCCGCCGAAGATCTTAAGGCGACGCACGAAACGCTGAGCGGCGCCCAATCACCGGTGCCGGCGCTTGCCACCGCCGTGCGGCGGCTGGAACGGCGGGTGGCGCAGGCGCCGGCACTGATCGAGCCGGTGGCGAAAGCGATCGATGCCGCTTTGACGGCGCTCGAGGAAGCGCGCACTCACCTCGAACACGCGCTACGGGTGGCGGAGTACGATCCGGCCGAACTTGAGCGCATTGAGGAACGGCTGTTCGCATTGCGCGCGGCCGGCCGCAAATACAAAGTCTCGGTCGATGAACTCGCGGCGCTGGCTGGCCGCTATGCCAGCGATCTGGCGCTCATCGATGCCGGTGCGGAGCGGCTCGCCACGCTGGAGGCGGCAGCGAAAGCCGCGGCGATGCGGTACCACCGGGCGGCGGAGGCGCAGGCGGCCGAGCGCCGGCGCACCGCAGCGGCGCTCGACAAAGCCGTTAACGCCGAACTCAAGCCGCTCCGGCTTGAACGGGCGCAATTCTCCACGCAAATCGACGGCGAAGGCGAGGGCCCTGACGGTCTCGATCGCGTCGAGTTCTGGGTGCGCACCAATCCAGGCACCCGGCCGGGGCCGCTGATGAAAGTTGCTTCCGGCGGCGAACTCGCACGCTTCCTGCTGGCACTCAAGGTGGTGCTCGCCGATCGCGGTTCGGCGCCGACTTTGGTCTTTGACGAGATCGATACCGGCGTCGGCGGCGCCATTGCCGACGCCATCGGCGTGCGCCTGGCGCGGCTTTCCTCCGGGGTGCAGGTGATCGCCGTGACGCATGCGCCGCAAGTGGCGGCGCGCGCCGACCGCCACTATCTCATCAGCAAAGATGCGCTCGCCAAGGGCAACCGGGTCGCCACCCGCGTTGCCGAACTCAAGGCCGAGCGCCGCCGCGAGGAGATCGCCCGCATGCTCGCCGGCGCCGAAATCACCGCCGAGGCCCGCGCCGCCGCCGAGCGTCTGATCCGTGCAGCGGGTTAATGTTCTGTCATGCAGCGCCGCGAGAAGACCGACACGCCTGTCGAAGATTTGACGGAAACGCAGGCCGCGGCCGAGCACGCGCGGCTGGAAGCCGAAATCGCCAGTCACGATCGCCGCTACTACCAGGACGATGCGCCGACAGTGTCCGACGCCGAATACGACCGGCTCCGCCAGCGCTACACCGCGATCGAAGCGCG
>JASHSY010000395.1 GCA_030040825.1 Xanthobacteraceae bacterium | reverse complement strand
GCTGCTGTTCGGAGCGGTCGCGCGCCAGTTCCGAACGCTTGATGAAGGAAATCTGCTCGGTACCGACAATCTTCACGTCGATACCGGCTTCCTTCACTTCGACGACTTCGCAGGTGACGACCGCGCCTTTCTTCAGCTCGCCGCCGCCTTCGGCGGGAGCCGCCGGCGCGCCGCTGCCGGCAAGCTGCTTGATACCCAGTGAGATACGCTCCTTCTCGACGTCGACGTCGAGAACCTGCGCCTTCACTTTGTCTCCCTTCTTGTACTCCTCGATCACCTGCTCGCCCGGGCGATTCCAGTCGAGGTCGGAGAGGTGCACCATGCCGTCGACGTCGCCGTCGAGCCCGAGGAACAGGCCGAATTCGGTCTTGTTCTTGACTTCGCCGTCGACCACCGTGCCAGGCGGATATTTCTCCAGGAAAACTTCCCACGGATTGCGCATGGTCTGCTTCAATCCAAGCGAGATGCGGCGCTTGACCGGATCAACTTCGAGCACCTGCACCTCGACCTCCTGGGAGGTCGACACGATCTTGCCGGGATGGACGTTCTTCTTGGTCCACGACATTTCGGAAACGTGGATCAGGCCCTCGATGCCGGGTTCAAGCTCGACGAAGGCGCCGTAGTCGGTGATGTTGGTGACGCGGCCGCTGAACTTGGCGCCGACTGGATATTTCGCCTCGATGCCTTGCCACGGATCGTCGAGCAGTTGCTTCATACCAAGCGAGATGCGGTGGGTCTCATGGTTGATTTTGATGATCTTGACCTTGACCTGCTGGCCGATATTGAGCACCTCGGTCGGATGGTTGACGCGCCGCCAGGCAATGTCGGTGACGTGCAGCAATCCGTCGATGCCGCCGAGGTCGACGAACGCGCCGTAATCGGTGATATTCTTCACCGCGCCGTCGATGACCTGACCTTCTTCCAGATTCTGCACCAGTTCCTGGCGCTGCTCGGCGCGGGTTTCTTCCAGAACGGTGCGGCGCGACACTACGATATTGCCGCGCCGGCGATCCATTTTGAGAATCTGGAACGGCTGCGGATTGTTCATCAGCGGTGACACGTCGCGGATCGGCCGGATGTCGACCTGTGAGCGCGGCAGGAAGGCGACGGCGCCGTCGAGATCGACGGTGAAGCCGCCCTTGACCTGATTGAAGATGACGCCGGTGACCTTCTCGTTATTCTGGAACGCCTTTTCCAGCTTGCCCCAGCTTTCCTCGCGGCGCGCCTTGTCGCGCGAGAGCACCGCTTCGCCGAGCGCATTTTCGATCCGTTCGAGATAAACCTCGACCGTGTCGCCGATCTTGATTTCGGCCTGCCGGCCCGGGCCGGCGAATTCGCGCAGCGCCACGCGGCCTTCGGTCTTCAAGCCGACGTCGATGACGGCGACTTCCTTTTCGATGCCGACGACCGTGCCTTTGACGACGGACCCTTCCTGCAAATTGCCATGACCGAATGATTCCTCGATCATGCTGGCGAAATCTTCGCGCGTCGGCGCGGCAGCAGCAACCTGAGCCATAAAAACTCCTAGTGTCCCGATTCCGAAGTTCGCAAGAGTTTGCGGCACCTTTGATGCGAACTTCGGAATCAAAGGGACACTAGCAAGTCTATTGGTTTCTAGTGTGGTTCTTGGATTTGAAGTTCCTATCTGAACGTGCCGAGAAGCCTTAGGAACTTCAAATCCACCACACTAGGCCCCCTGAATGGATCAATCCCGAACGCACGGCAGCCGCCGGAGCGCCGGCGGTTGGGGCCTAAGCCAGACGGTCGGGACAAAGCTGATCGGGCGGCTTATGCGAAGCGCGAACGGGCGTTCCTCCAATGACGAAAGCGCGGTTAGCGGCGCTTTCGGCCCGTTCGGGCGGCTTCGATAATATCGACGGCAGCCCGGAATGCGGCGTCTATACTCAAATGCGTGGTGTCGAGCAAGTGTGCGTCGGGGGCGGCTTTCAGCGGCGCAGCGGAACGCCGGGAATCGCGTTCGTCGCGACGCAACAGGTCGGCCAGAACCGCATTTTCATCGGCATCCTCGCCGCGCGCCCGCAATTCCAGCACCCGGCGGGCGGCCCGCACCTGCGGGGTGGCGACCACGAACAGTTTCACGTCGGCGCCCGGCGCGATCACCGTGCCGATGTCGCGACCGTCGAGTACGGCGCCGGGCGACTTGGTCGCGAACGCGCGCTGATAATTCATCAACGCCTGCCGAACTTCCGGAATCGCCGCCACCACCGACGCAGCTTCGGTAACCTTTTGCGTTTTGAGAGCCGGCTCGCCGAATTTGGCCGGATCGAGCGCGATGGCCGCCGCCAGCGCCGCCTCGGCATTCTCGGGCGAACGGCCCGCATCGAGCAGCGCTTTGGCCACCGCCCGGTAGATCAGCCCGGTATCGAGATGATGCAGACCGTAAACCGAGGCGATCTGTTTTGCGATCGTGCCCTTGCCCGAAGCTGCCGGTCCGTCGATCGCAATGATCATCTTCGCATATCTTTTGCGCTGTTGTGCCTCGGCGCGGAAGCGGCTAGATCAAACGGCGGGACGAGGAATTCCGCAAGCGCGAAAAGCGGCTTGGCCTGGATTTAAGTCGTTCTGATCATCCAAGAGCATTATTTTCCCGTGAAATTTGCGAGACGGATCACGAACACGCCCTGGGTCCAGCGGGCGATCGGAATCGCCGCGGCCGAATACCTGCGGCTGGTATGGAAGACCAGCCGCTTCACCATGGAGCCGCCGGACCCGTTCGGCATGTACGAAAAGTATGAGCCGGTCATCATCGCGATGTGGCACGGCCAGCATTTTTTGTTGCCGTTCTTCCGTCGTAACTACCGCATCAAAGTACTAGTCTCCCGGCACGCCGACGGAGAAATCAACGCGATAGCCGCCGAGCGGCTCGGTATCGGCACCGTGCGTGGCTCGGGCGACCACGCCCGCCGTTTTCACATCAAAGGCGGCGTCGGCGCGTTCCGCAACATGCTCGAATCGCTCGCCGACGGGTGCAACATGGCGTTGACCGCCGATGTTCCGAAAGTCTCGCGCGTTGCCGGTCTTGGTATCATCAAGCTCGCCGCCGAGTCGGGCCGTCCGATTTTTCCAGTCGCCCTAACCACAAGCCGACGGATCGTGCTCAACAACTGGGACCGGTCCGAGATCAATCTGCCGCTCAGTCACGGCGCCATCGTCGTCGGGGACCCGGTCCGCGTGCCGGCGGAGGCGGACGAACAGATGCAGGAAACCGCGCGCGCAACGCTGGAAAACGCGCTCAATGCCGCGACCGAGCGCGCACATGTTATTGTCGACGGGCGGCAATAGCTTCGCTATAGCGCTTTAACCGGCGGCTTGAGATTGCCCGCCGGGTATCGAATAATGGACCGGTGGGAAATTGCGGTTCGCCGAAGCGAACAACAACAGTGCGGGGAGCGGCGTGGAGATTATCGACAGCGTGCGGACCATTATCGCGGAGTCGCTCAAAATCCCGGTCGAACGGTTGACGCCCGAAACGCGTCTCGATGAATTGGGCGCAGAATCGCTTGATGTAATCGAAATCGTGTTCGGCCTGGAAGAAAAATTCGATATCTCCGTGCCGTTCAAGGCGGACCAGGGCACCCGCGTCACCGTGCCGGGCAACGGCGGCCCGGAGGAGATCGAATTCTCCACTGTTGGCGACGTCGCCAACATCGTGCAGAAGCTGATCGCGGCCAAGCACAGGGCGCCCTGATGCACCGGGTGGTTATTACCGGAATCGGCATCGTCTCGCCGATCGGCAGCACCAACGCGGCATTCTGGTCGGCGCTGGTCGAAGGCCGCTCCGGGATCGGGCCGATCACCAACATCGCGACCGATCGAATCAATACGCCAATCGCCGCGGAAATTCGCGACTTCAATCCGCTACAGCATTTTGATCCGAAGCGAGTTGGCCTGCTCGATCGCTTCTCGCAATTCGCAGTGGTCGCCGCGCGCGCGGCGGTCAAGGACGCGCAGCTCGAACTCACCGAAGAACTCGCGCTGACGGCGGCGACGATCGTCGGCAACGGTGGTGGCGGATTGACCACGCTCGACGAATCTTACCTCAAGCTCTACGGGCAAGGCGCGACACGTTCGCATCCGCTGGCAATTCCCCGCTACATGCCGAACGCAGCATGCAGCCAGGTGTCCATGCATCTCGGTCTCAAGGGGCCGACTTTCACCACCGTATCGGCCTGCGCCTCGGGGACGCATGCAATCGGGCAGGCGTTTCATATGGTGCGTTCCGGCCAGGCGCCGATCGCGCTGACCGGCGGCACCGAGGCCTGTTTGGTTTTGGGTACGTTCAAAGGCTGGGAGGCTTTGCGCGTGCTTAGCACCGACACGTGCCGCCCGTTCTCAAAAAACCGTACCGGTCTGGTACTCGGCGAAGGCGCGGCAATGTTCGTCCTGGAACGGCGCGATCAGGCCGTTGCGCGCGGCGCCCCGATCTACGCCGAGCTGTTGGGTTTCGGCATGAGCGCGGACGCGCACGATCTGACCGCAATCGATCCCGATGGCGCCGCCCGCGCCATCCGCGGCGCGCTGACCGACGGCAAAGTCAACGCCGACGAAGTCGATTACGTCAACGCACATGGCACCGGCACGGTGCTCAACGACAAAGGCGAGACGGTTGCGTTGCGCATCGCCTTCGGCGACAGCGCCGATCAGCTGGCGGTTTCGTCGAGCAAAGCCGTGCTCGGCCACAGTCTGGGCGCAGCCGGCGCGCTCGAACTTGCGGCGACGGCGCTGGCGCTGCATCACCAGACTATTCCGCCGACGGCGAATTTCGAAGAGCCGGATCCGGACTGCGATCTCGATTACGTGCCGAACACGGCGCGCAACGCGCCGATCGAGAAAGCGATGTCGAGTTCGTTCGCGTTCGGCGGATTGAACGCGGTGCTCGCGCTCGGGCGCGCGTAACGCGACGGCCTTTGCATTTGGCCGTGACGCCGCGCGAGGCGAGGCATGTGTTTTTCTGCAGCTGCCAGTTTTTCTGCCGCCGCCGTCTGCGCGGGCATAGGGGTTATGACCGTGCGGCGCGCGAGCGGACCCGATCTCATGCTCGCATGCATTCCGTTTATCTTTTCGCTGCAACAGGCGCTTGAAGGAGTGGTATGGCTCACCAAAGCTGCGGGCTGCGGTTGGGATGCAGGCTATAGCTTCGCAATTATCGCATTTTGCCTTTGGCCGGTTTACGTCCCGCTGGCGACCTGGATGTCCGAGGCCGATCCGCGCCGGCGCGTGTACTTGCTCTCCTTCGGACTGCCGGGCGCCGCAGTGGCGGCGGCCGCGGCCTGGGTCCTGTTCGTCGGGCTCAAAATCGACTTTGCCACCAACAAAATTCAATATCTTCCAACAACGCGCTATCCGGTCATTTTCGATTACATCTACGCAGCCTGCGTGACCGGTCCGCTTTTGCTGCACCGAAGTATCCACCTTCGTTTATTTGGAATTTTGATCCTGGCTTTCTTCGGCCTTTCAACGCTGTTGTTCAACCCGGCGCGCTACTCGGTCTGGTGCTTTTTCGCAGCAATCAGCTCGATCATTTTATATTTCTTTATTTCATCCCGGCCGCCGGCATCGTCGAGAGACGCACAGCAGATCGAGCCGCGAAAAATCTGAAAACCGCGCCAGTCGGCTGCAATCAGCTCAAATCGCCGCCGAGCGAGGCCATCAGCTCGGTAAAACCGGGGAAGCTTGTGGCGATGAACGCAGCATCGTCCACCGCGACCGCTTTTTCACTCGCCATTCCCATCACCAGCGCGGCCATGGCGATGCGATGATCCATGTGGGTAGCGACGAGGCCACCGCCCGCAACGCGCCCTTTGCCTTGCACGATCAGATCGTCGCCGTCGATCTCGGCAACCACGCCGTTGACGCGCAACAATTCAACGGTGCCGACAAGGCGGTCCGATTCTTTTACCCGCAACTCTTTCAGTCCGCGCATCACCGTGGTGCCTTCAGCGAAGGCGGCGGCGACGGCAAGCACCGGATATTCGTCGATCATGGACGGTGCGCGCGCGGCGGGAACCTCGACGCCACGCAACGCGCCGGCGCGCACCCGCAGATCGGCGACCTCCTCGCCGCCTTCATGGCGGATCGCGAGCCGCTCGATCGCGGCCCCCATTTCGGCAAGCGTGGTGAGGATGCCGGTGCGTAGAGGATTCAGCATCACGCCTTCGAGGATCACGTCGGAGCCGGGGGTGATCAGCGCCGCAACCAGTGGAAACGCCGCAGAGGACGGATCTGCCGGCACCTGAATCGGCTGCGGCGTCAATTCCGGCTGGCCTGCAAGCGTGATGCGCCG
>JASHSY010000394.1 GCA_030040825.1 Xanthobacteraceae bacterium | reverse complement strand
GGTTTGATGCGCACCCATCTCGCCGGTGGTGGCCTCATCCTTGCGGCGACCCATACCCCGCTCGGCATCGATGGCGCTAAAGAACTACGGCTTGGAGAACCGCAATGAACGCGCTCTCCGCTATGCTCGCCCGCGACTTGCGCGTTGCGGTCCGTGTCGGCGGTGGCGCGCTGATCGGCGTACTGTTTTTTCTCGTGGTGGTGACGCTCACCCCACTGGCGCTCGGACCGGATCTGGCGCTGTTGCAGCGGATCGGCCCGGCCATCCTTTGGCTCGCGGCCCTGTTGGCGAACCTGCTGGCGCTCGACCGGCTGTTCGCCGCCGACCACGAAGACGGCTCGCTCGATCTCATTCTAACCGGACGAGCGCCGCTCGAACTCGTCGTTGCGGTCAAAGGTCTGGCGCAATGGCTGACCACCGGGCTTCCGCTTGTCATCGCGACGCCACCCATCGGTCTGTTCCTCAACCTCGACGCCAAGGCGGAAGGCACCCTCGTATTGACGCTTTTGGTCGGCACGCCCGGATTGACTTTCATCGGCCTCATTGGCGCCGCGCTCGCAGTGACACTGCGTCGCGGGGGTTTGCTCGTTGCCGTGCTGGTATTGCCGCTGACTGTCCCAGTGCTCATTTTCGGCGTGGCCGCGGCAAATGCCGCTGTCATGGGTCCGGTACCGTTCGGCACGCCGTTTACGATTCTATGCGCGTTGACACTGGCCAGCCTTGTCGTCGGCCCCTTCGCGGCTGCCGCAGCGCTCCGCCAGGAAATGGAGTAGTGATAGTACCTCATGGAGCATGAAAACCTGACATGTGCATGAAAGATTGACATGGCCATCGCCGATCTCGCCAATCCGTCGCGCTTCCTCAACCTCGCCAACCGTGTAATCCCGTGGCTTGGCGGGCTTACGGTGATTGTGTTCGCGCTCGCGATCAGCCGGGCGATGAACGCACCTGACGATTATCAACAAGGTGCTACCGTCAAGATCATGTACCTGCATGTGCCCGGCGCCTGGCTCGGCATGCTCGGCTGGGGGTTGATGACGGTCGCCGCCCTCGGCACTTTGGTCTGGCGCCACCCGCTGGCCGACGTCACGGCAAAGGCCGCCGCGCCGATCGGCGCCGCCTTCACATTCATGTGCCTGGTCACCGGCTCACTGTGGGGGCGTCCGATGTGGGGCACCTATTGGGTGTGGGATGCACGGCTGACATCCGTGCTGGTGTTGTTTCTGCTTTACCTCGGCGTCATCGCGCTATGGCGGACGGTCGAGGAGCCATCGCGCGCCGCCAGAGCCGCGGCGATCCTCACCCTTGTCGGCGCGCTCGATTTGCCGATCATCAAATTCTCCGTCGATTGGTGGAACACGTTGCATCAGCCAGCCTCGGTGTTACGGCTCGGCGCCCCCACCATCGATCCGTCGATTCTCATCCCGCTGTTGATTTCGGCGCTGGCGTTCACGCTGTTGTTTGCCGTTCTGCTGTTGGCAGCGATGCGCAATGAAATCCTGCGGCGGCGGGTGCGGACCTTGCGGCTCCTCCAGGCGAGCACCACGAGCTAAGCATGGAAGCCGCAAGCCATACTGCCTTCATCGTTGCCGCTTACGCGGTTGCCGGCGCCGTGATCGGCGGGTTGATCGCGTGGGTGATGCTCGATTATCGCGCGCAACTGCGCAGGCTCGGCGATTTTGAAAAGCTCGGCCTGACACGCCGCTCGGCGGCACGACCGGCGGAAACAATCGAGCGGACTGAGGCATGAGCACAATCGACCAAAACGGCGCGAGTTTATTTCGGCGCCGGGCGCTGGTGCTCCTCCCGCTGGTGATTTTTCTGGCAATCTTCGCGCTGTTTCTCACGCGCCTTTATTCCGGCGATCCGTCGCGCATTCCTTCCGCGCTGATCGGACACCCGGCGCCGCAAGTCGATCTGCCGCCGATCGCCGACCTGGACCGCAACGGCAAGCCGGTCCCCGGACTCGTTGCGACAAGCTTCAAGGGCGAAGTGACGGTCGTGAATGTCTGGGCGTCATGGTGCGTGCCCTGCCATGACGAAGCACCATTGCTGATGCAATTGGCGCAAGACAATCGGCTGCGGCTGATCGGCATCAACTACAAAGATAAACCGGACAATGCCCGGCGCTTTCTTGGCCGGTATGGCAATCCGTTCGCCGCCGCCGGCGCCGATCAAAACGGCCGCGCCGCCATCGAATGGGGCGTCTACGGCGTGCCGGAAACCTTCATCGTCGGACGCGACGCCCGCATCGCCTACAAGCTGGTCGGCCCGATCACGCCGGACAACCTCGACAAAGTGCTCAAGCCGGAAATCGACAAGGCCTTGGCCGCCGGCTCCTGACCGTCACTCGGCCGGCTCGACCGCATATTTCTTGAGCAGCGGATATTGCAGCGCGCCGAACAGGAAGGTGAGCGGCAGAAAGCCGAATACCTTGAAATCCACCCAGACATTGGTCGAGGTGTTGCGCCAGACGATTTCATTGAGCACGGCGAGCGCGAAGAAAAAAATTGCCCAGCGCACTGTCAGCTTGCGCCAGCCCTCCTCGGTGAGGTGAAACAGCGAATCGAATACGACACCCAGGAAAGATTTGCCGAAGAAAAGCCCACCGAGCAGCACCGCGCCGAACAGCGCGTAAATAATGGTCGGCTTGATTTTGATGAATACGTCGTTGTGCAGAACCAGCGTCAGGCCGCCGAACACCAAGACGATAATCGCGGTGACCACCGGCATGATTGGCAGCGACCGGGTCAGCATATAGGACGCAGCCAGCGCCGCCAGCACCGCAACCATGAACGTCGCGGTGGCGACGAAAATGCCGTAACGCGCGTTGGCGAAGAAGAACAGCACCAGTGGGCCCAAGTCGAAGGC
>JASHSY010000393.1 GCA_030040825.1 Xanthobacteraceae bacterium | reverse complement strand
CGGCGGGCTGGCGTGGCGGCAGGGCGGCTATGCGGCGCGGTTTTAAGTGTTCACGTTGCCGCCATCGACGGCGAGCGTCTGGCCGGTGACGAAGTCGCTTTCGGCGCCCGCGAGGAAGATCAAGGCCCCGAGCAGGTCCTGCGGATGGGCGTCGCGGCGGATGGCGCGGCCGGCGACCGACGCCTTGCCGGCGGTTTCGACGTGCTTGGGATTCTCCGCCACCACCGTGTCGCTCAAGATAAAGCCCGGCGCCAGCGTGTTGACCCGGATGCCGTGCTCCCCGAGCTCGCGCGACAGCGAACGGGTAAACGCCGTAATGCCGCCCTTCGAGGTCACGTAATGGAGAAAGCGCGGGATGCCCTTGAACACCGTGCCCGAGCCGATGTTGATGATCTTGCCGTAGCCTTGCGCCTTCATGTGCGGCGCGACGTGCTTCACCATCAAAAATGGTCCGCGCAGATTGATCGCCATCACGCGGTCCCAGACCGCTGTGTCGATCTCGGTGCACTTGGTTTCCTTAAGCGGCGCAAACAATGCGGCGTTGTTGATCAGAACGTCGATCTTGCCAAAACGCTCCATGGTTTGCGCGACGAGCTCTTTGACCGCGGCCTCGTCACTGACGTCGATGACCGCGCTCGCGACCGAATTGGCGCCGTGAGCGCGGGCGATGCCGTCGGCGACTTCGCTGCCGTCGGCAATATCGGCGATCATCAGGCGCGCGCCCTCGGCGGCGAGCGCCCGCGCATAGTGCGCGCCGATACCCTTAGCTCCCCCGGTAACAATGGCAACGCGGCCGTCCAACCGGCCCATGAGTGTGCCTCCGCTGTTTCGATCGGCTTTGATGATCATTTTCTGGCTTTGTGCTGCTCGATGAATTTGGCGAAGGCTTCGAGCTGCTGCTTGATGAAGCCGACCGTCTGCTGATCGGTAATTTGACCGGTGTTGGCGTCGATCCGTGTCGATACATTGCCGATGAAGATTTCCGGCTTGATCAACGTCGGGGCATTGAGAAACAGCATGGCACGCCGGAGATCATACTGCATCCGTCCGCCGCCAAGGCCTCCGCCGGCCGCCGATTGAATGGCAATCGGTTTCCCGGCGAACGGTTGATCCTTCACCCGCGACACCCAGTCGATCGCGTTCTTCAGGCCGCCGGGAATGGAAAAATTATATTCCGGCGAGATGAAGATCACGCCGTCGGCGGCGCGGACCGCATCGACCAATTTTTGTACCGCCGCCGGTACGCCGTTCGCTTCGTGGGAATCAACATTGTAGAGCGGAAATTCGGCGAACGGCGGCGACTCGGAAAACTTCATGCCTTCAGGCGCAAGGCCGGGCAATGCATTCATCACCATCCGGTTGTACGAGCCTTTGCGCAGGCTGCCGCAAATACAAAGAACACTAATCATGGCGTTACCTCTTCATCCCGCGTGGGTTAGCCCAATGCTTGATAGCGGCGTTATCAGCTGCTCGGCGAATCCAGCAAGGCCGGCGCGACGATCTCCTTCCAGCTCTTCGGCGGAGCTTTCAAGCCGCCGTGCCGGCTCATAAAATCGGCAAACGCCTGCACGCCGTGGACCGGGCTGCCGAACTCGTCCTTGATGTCGCCGATGATCGCGGCGACGGCAGTAACGTCAAGCGTCTTCGACGGCTCGTGGACGAGAAAAAGTTCAGCCGCGTGATGCGGATCGTCGTGGATCAGGCGGGCGGCCTCGTCCAAGGCTTTGCCTATCGCCTCGACCACGCGCGGATGCGCCGTCACGTAAGTCTTCGAAGCCGCGAGGATCAGGAACGAAGCCTTGCCACCGATCACGTCGGCCCCGCTCAGGACTTTGTGGATGCGCCCATCGGCGAGCACGATCTCGGTGTAGGGGGCGGAGGAGAAATAGCCGGCAAGCGAACCGCCTCCCTCCATCAGCATGGCGGCAGCTTGCGGATGCGGTAGCACCACGATCCGGCTGCGCAGCTTATCGTATTTGCCGAACAATTTCTCCGACTGCATCTGCAGGAAATAATGCTGCGGGGAGGTCGCAGCGGGAATAGCGATGCGGTCGTCTTTGCCGAAATCGGCCAGTGTCCGCACGTTCGCCCGGTTGGTCAAAAGCACCGGCGATAACGTCGTCATGCCGGAGACTGCCAAAAGCTGCCCCGGCGAGCCGCTCGTTTTCTCCCACTCCGACAGCAACGGCGCAACGCCGAACGGAGCGATGTCGATCGTCCCCGCGGCCAGCGCTTCCTGCAGCGGACCGGCGCCGGCAAAGCGCGGAAAGGTCGCTTTCAGGTCGAGATGCGCTTGCTTGCCGTATTTTTCGATCAGATCGAGATCATCGCAGATGTAAGCCGGCAAAAAAGCAAGTCCTGAGCCGATGCCGATCCGCACCGGTTCCTGCGCTGCGGCGGGTGCCGACAGCACGCATAGCACCGCCAGAACGCCGAACCAGGTTTGCAACCGCAGCATGACCGCCGTCAGGCCGCCTTCTCGTCGACGATCGGATTGCGCAAGACGCCAATCCCTTGAATCTCGACTTCGCAGACATCGCCGTTTTTCATCCAGACCGGCGGCTTGCGCGCGAAGCCGACACCCGACGGCGTGCCGGTAAAGATGATGTCACCTGGCTCGAGCGTCATGCCCTGGGTGAGGTAAACCAGCATCTCAATCACCGGGAACATCATATTGTCGGTGTTGTCCGATTGCATGACTTGGCCGTTGAGCCGGCTCTCAATTTTTAGTCCCTTGGCGCCGGCGGGAAGTTCGTCGGCGGAAACAAACCACGGCCCGAAGCCACCGGTATGGTCGAAATTCTTGCCCATGTCCCATTGCGTGGTCTTGCGCTGGAATTCGCGTACCGAACCCTCGTTGCCGCAGGCGTAACCGGCAACGCAGGAGAGCGCATTGGCCGCGGTCAAATGTTTGGCGCCCTTGCCGACCACAAGGATCATCTCGGCTTCATAATCGAGCGTCTCGGTCACCAGCGGCCGAACAATCGGCGCTCCGTGCGGCACCAGCGAAGTTCGGCCGCGCATGAAGATGGTGGGAAATTTCGGAATGTTGTCACGCTGGGCGCCTTCCTTGACGTGTTCGAGATAATTCAAGCCGAGACAGATGATCTTTCCCGGCCGCGCGATCGGCAGGCGATAGGTAATATCGGAAAGCGGCTTTCGCGCGCTCGCCGGGGCGCGTTTGGCGAGATCGGCGAGCGGCGTGAGGTTGCCATTGCTGCTCTTAAGCACGTCGCCGAGATCGGCCGGCACCTTGCTGTCGGCGGTTTGCAGATCGACGACTTGATCGCCCTCGACAACGCCGATCCGTGCACCGTCCCGATCCTCGAACGCAACGATTTTCATGATTGGCTTCCTTGACTGGACTTGTTGTTACCGCGCCGGGACTATAACGGGGGACGCCATGCGGTTCCACGCTACTCGACGCCTTCGGCGATACTAAGTCCGCAAGACGGAGCGTCAGGCTTTCGCCGGCAAGGTGAGAACTGCGGCCTGCGGCACTGCTCCAGCGCCGACGCGCGCGACGAACGTATCGAGGTCGCGCATCGCCGGGAGGACGTTCCCCAGGAACGGCGCGTAGCCGGCGAGTACCGTGATGTGACCGAAACGCCGGTACAGTAGAGCCGTCGCGTCGTTGCCGCGTTGCCGCAGCCGCTCGGCTAGCCGCACCGAATTGCCCGGATGCACAACCTTGTCCATATCGCCGCTCACCAGCAGCGCTGGCGGCTTGCGCCCATGTGCAAATGTGATGGGCTGGGTTTCCGCGCGATCGGCGCCGCCGAAAATCTCGATGAGATCAGGGTCCTTGAGCGGCAGAAAATCGTAAGGCCCCGCCAAGCCGATAAGGCCGGCGATATCGTGGCCGGCATCGAGCCCGACGCGATTGAGCCATTGCGGATCGAGCGAAAGCATCGCAGCGATGTGGGCGCCGGCCGAATGACCCATCACAAACAGCCGGCGGGGGTCGCCGCCGTATTTGGCGATATTGTCATGGGTCCAGCGCAGCGCCTTAGCCCCATCCTCGACGAAAGCGGGAAACCGAACCTGCGGATAGATCCGATAGTCGGGAATGACCACCGCATAACCGCGCGCCCGCAGCGTGCGACCGAAAATTTGGTAAAGCCCTTTGCTACCGCTTGACCATCGTCCGCCATAGAAAAAGACGACGGTAGGCGCGCCATCGGCGGCCCGCGGCCGATAAACGTCGAGTTTGCCGCGCGCCCCATCAGCATAGCGAATATCGCTGAACTTCACGCATTGCTCCTTTGCCGAGCGACAGGACCGGCGCGGCACCGACCATTCAACGATGGCGCGGCGATGGCGGGCGCTGCAATTTCCCGGCCGGCGGCTTAGCCGCGAACCGCCGCGCTGAAGAAATATTGTCCCAACCGTTCGCGCGCCTCAAGCGCTACAGTCAGATCGAAGCTGTTGATGACGGCAAGGCGGAAGCCACCGGGTGGCATCGCGTGCTGTTCAGGCGGCAAATCTTGATGAAAGGTGATCTGCACGCTGGAGATGCCCGGCATCTGTTTGATCGATTCGATCAGCGCCGGCGGCGGGTGGCGATAGTGCACGCCGTTCGGTCCGAACAGCACCACGCTGTAGCCGCCACGGCGGCCGCTGTCAGCGAATTCCCACACGCCGGTCTCATAGAGACGGACGATCGCATCGACCCAGCCGCCGCCATAAAGGTCAGGCCACTGATCGGTAAAACGCAGATGCACCTCGATGATGGCGCCGCCGATGGTTTCGAGATTAAGCATGCCGGTATAGCCGGCAAGGTGCGTCTTCACCCAGGCGCCGCAGCATTTTTCAATCTTGGCGTCGGGTTCGGCATGGATCGTCCAGTAGTCGAAGGTGCCCTCGCCGGCCGGCTTGCCGGTCACATGTCGCCACCAGCGCGGCGTGCCATCGACAACGGCGAGATCGGACGAAACATGGCGACCTTCCAGCAAGGTCATCCAAAAATGGCCGGCGGTCTCGTGCCGCTCATAGTCGGCCGCCGAGGCAAGGACGCGGCTGCCAACGCCCATGCCTTTGAGATTGGTGATCGGCTTGGAAAAAACCGGAAAACGCGGCGGATGCGTTCCGTGCGGACCGGCGTCAAGGCCCTGACTGAGCGCAACCTTCAACTTGTCATAGACCCACCGCTGCTCCGGGTACCAAGTCCATGCGTCGCCATCTTCGGTGGTGATGTTCGCTGCCGTCTCGATTCCCACAAAATACTGCTGACGCCATGGATCGGCTTCGTAGAGCGGCATAATTCACGGCATGAGAATCGACATGGCCAAAAAGTATAGCTCAAGTTCAGCTTCAGTAAGCTGCGCGACTAATCGGCGGCGTTGCGCAGCGCGTGCACGCTGAACAGCCCGTCGGTCCATGCCTTGAGCGGCGCGTAACCGCTGCCACGCGCCAGCGCCTGGAACGACTCGATAGAGTATTTATAGCTATTCTCGGTGTGGATGGTTTCGCCCGCACGGAAGTCGATTGTCACTTCGCCGATACGCACTTTTTGTCGCTTGGTGCTGGCCAGATACATCTCGATGCGGCTCTTATCGATATTATAGCAAGCATGATGCTCGAAAGCGGCCAGATTGAAGTCGGCGCCCAGCTCGCGATTGATCCGCGCAAGAAGATTGAGATTGAATTTGGCGGTGACGCCGGCTGCGTCGTTATAGGCGCGGTAGAGGATGTCCGGCGCCTTGGCGAGATCGACTCCGACGATCAACACGCCGCCGGGGCCCAGCACGCGCCCGGCCCGCCGCAGAAACGCCGCCGCCTCATGCAGCTCGAAATTGCCGATCGTCGAGCCGGGGAAAAAACCGCCGTGCGGCATATTGGCGACCTCGGCCGGCAGGTCGGTCGTGACGGTGAAGTCGGCGGCTACCGGATAAATTGCTAAATGCGGAAAATCGCGGTGAAGCTTGGCTGCATCTTCGCGCAGGAAGTCTCCGGAAATGTCGATCGGTACGTAAGCCTCGATGTTCGCCGCGACGCCGAGAAGAATGCGTGCCTTGCGGCTTGATCCGCTGCCGAACTCGATCAGTGCGGCAGCCGGCGGCAACAGCGAAACCATTTCAACCGAATGCTTCTGCAGAAGCCCAAGCTCGCTGCGGGTCGGGTAGTATTCCGGCAGCCCGGTGATGCGATCGAACAGCGCCGATCCGGCATGGTCGTAGAAGTATTTCGGCGGCAGCGATTTCGGTTTATTGGTCAGGCCCGCAATGACGTCGGCGGCAAATTCGCTGGCTTTATCGAGCGATTGTGCCGGCGGGGCGCGGAAAACGGTTTGAATGTTCATGGCGGTTTTCTTGGCGGGACCGTTCGACGCTGCTCAATGTTCGAATTCGGCCAGACGCACGCCGCTGAACTGCCAGCGCGCCGAGGGGTAGAAGAAATTACGGTAGCTCTCGCGCGAATGGCCGGCGGGTGTCGCCAGCGACGATCCGCGCAGCACCATCTGATTGACCATGAACTTGCCGTTATATTCGCCAAGGGCGCCCGACTCCGCCACATAGCCGGGGTAAGGCGAATATGCGCTTCGCGTCCATTGCCAGACGCTGCCGAACGCATCGTCGAGCGCACCCATCCGGGCGGCGGCCTCCCACTCGGCCTCGCTCGGCAAGTGCTTGCCGGACCAGCGCGCGAACGCGTCGGCCTCGTAATAGCTGACATGACAGACCGGCAGCGCAGGATCGACCGGGCGCAGACCGCCGAGCGTCATCGAGAACCAGGCGCCATCGATCAGACGCCAGTAGCCCGGTGCTTCCCAGCCTTGCGTCTCCACCGTGGCCCAGCCGTCCGATAACCAAAGGCCCGGTGTTGCGTAACCGCCGTCGGCCATGAATTCGAGCCATTCGCCGTTGGTAACCAGCGAGCGTTTCACCCGCACCGGCTGCAACAGCGCCTGATGCGCAGGGCGTTCATTGTCGAATGAAAAGCCTGGCTCGTGACGGCCGATCATGTGAATGCCGGCAACGACCGCGTCCGGCCTGGCAGCGGGATACGTACTCTTTGTTCCCTGCGGCCACTGCCAATTCGCATCATAGATCGGGTTCGTAGCGTTCTGCGCAAAGGCGTGCAGTAGATCGGTCAGCATCAACTCTTGGTGCTGCTGCTCGTGATTGAGACCGATCTCGACGATGGGGAAAACCTGTTCGCCGTTTCGCGTTGTCTCGATCAGCGTCGTTACGGCAGCGTCGACATGCGCGCGATAGGCTGCGGTTTCAGGTACGCCGGGGCGGGTGATAAGTCCGCGCTGCGGCCGCGCCTGGCGTGGGCCGATCGCGACGTAATAAGAGTTGAACAGAAATGCGAAACGCTCGTCGAAGGCCCGATAGTCCGGCGTAAACGGCTTCAACAAAAATTGCTCGAAAAACCAGGTGACGTGCGCGCGATGCCATTTTACCGGGCTTGCCTCCGGCATCGACTGCACCGCCTGATCCTCAGCCGAAAGCGGCGCGGCGCGGCGTTCGGTCTCAGCGCGGACGGCGCCAAACGCCTCCAACCAGAATCGGGGGGAATCCCGCAGCTCTGCCGGCACCGCTTGACCGGCGCGTGTTTCGTTCAATCGAACGGCAGGGCGTGACATTGATAAGGGCCCGGAAGACGGCAGGTATTTGCGAATAGGTCAACGTCAATGGCAGGAAGCTAAATAAGCCCACCTGGGTATAGTTCCATACCTATCCATACGGGCGTCGCAATGCCAAGGGTTCGCGCTAACGTGGATGTGATCGCGCATAAGAATTTGCCGCCAAGCTATTGACGTTGCCGCGAAACCACTTACCGCTTGAGGCGCAATAAGATCGCCGTGAGGAGTTCGGAGATGGCTAACGCAATGCTGCCGCGCGAGCGCTGTGACTATTCGGCCATTGTCGACCGGCCGCCGCTCAAGCTGCCGGGCGGAACGCGGTTGGTGTTTTGGACCATCGTCAATCTCGAGGTCTGGGATATCCGCAAGCCGATGGCGCGCCAGGTGCTGGCCGCGCCCACCGGACAGGCACAACTTCCCGACGTGCCGAACTGGAGTTGGCACGAATACGGCATGCGCGTCGGCGTCTGGCGCTTTTTTGACTTGTTCAAACGGCTGAACATCCAGCCGACGCTCGCGCTCAACGCGCGGGTTTGCGAGGACTATCCGCGCGTCGCCGAGGAGGCACGCGCGCAACGCTGGGAATTCATGGGCCACTCCTATGAACAAGGACCGATCCACGCCGAGCCCGATCAAAGAGCGATGGTGATGCGCTCGCTCGACATCATTGAGCGTTTCAACGGCAAGCGTCCGCTCGGCTGGCTCGGTCCGGGGCTGACGGAAACCTACGACACGCCGGAAATCCTTGCCGGTGCGGGCGTCAAGTACATCGGCGACTGGGTCTATGACGACGAACCGACCATGATCCGCACCGCGGCCGGCCCGTTGTTGACGTTGCCCTACACGGTCGAGCTCAATGATATTCCGATGATGATCATCCAGCACCACGAAAGCGAATATCTATCGCGCCGCGTCATCGACCAGTTTGACCGTTTGTATGCCGAGGGTGAGAAGCGCGCCAAGATTCTTGCCCTTGCCATCCATCCCTATATCAGCGGCCAACCGCACCGAATCAAATATCTCGAACAAATCTATGACTACGCGCACCGCTTCGATGGCGTGGTGTATTGGACCGGCGAAGAAATCCTCGATTGGTATTTGAAATCAGGCGCGGTGGCATTGTGAGGAGCGAGGTAATGCGAGGATGGCTCGGCGCGGCTGCGTTGGCGGGATGCATGGTGATGACTCATGTCGCGCAAACGCAGGCTGCACCGTGCCGCACCGGCGGAAACTACGCATCCTGGCTTGCCGCATTCGAACGCGAAGCGGCGGCGCAGGGAATCTCGCAGCGCGCGATCGCCGCCGCCTCGCCGTCACTCACCTACGACCAGAAAATCGTCAACATCGACCGCGGCCAGCGCGTCTTCAGCCAAACCTTCTTGGAATTTGCCGGCCGCATGGCGGCCGCTTACCGCATTCAACGCGGCCAACAACTGATCAAGACGCATGCCGCGACCTTTGCGCGCATCGAGCAGCAATTCGGCGTGCCCGCCCCGGTGATCGTATCGTTCTGGGCGCTGGAGAGCGATTTCGGCGCCAACATGGGCAAATATCATTCACTCTCCGCCATCGCCTCGCTGGCTTACGATTGCCGGCGCAGCGACCGGTTCCGCGCCCAGCTGCTCGATGCACTCCGCCTGATCGATCGCGGCGATCTGGTGCCCGACGAGATGATCGGTTCATGGGCGGGCGAGCTCGGCCAAACGCAGATGATGCCGTCGGAGTACAACCAATACGGCGTCGATTTCGACGGCGACGGCAAGCGCGAT
>JASHSY010000048.1 GCA_030040825.1 Xanthobacteraceae bacterium | reverse complement strand
GCCGACCTGCCGGCGCAATTCTTCGAGCGTGCCTTCGGCGATCAGCCGGCCGCGCGCGATGACGCCGATCCGGTCGGCCATGCGCTCGGCCACTTCCAGGATATGCGTGGTCATGATCACGGTTGCGCCGGCGCGCACGCGCTCGCGCAATACGTCCTTGACCTGGCGGGCGGAGCCGGCGTCGAGCCCGGTGAGCGGCTCGTCGAGAATGATCAGCCGCGGCGCATGAATGAGTGCACCGGCGAGCGCCACTTTCTGTTTCATGCCTTTGGAAAACGTTTCGCAGCGCTCGCGCGCATGGAGTCCCAGTCCGAGCCAGCCGAGCAAATCCTGCGCGCTCGCTTGCGCCAGCGCCGGCTCGACGCCCCACAATCCGGCGACGAATTCCAGATATTCCTCCGGCGTCAGCTTGTCGTAGATCATCGGCTCGTCGGAGACCCAGGCGATCACGCGTTTGGCTTCGACCGGATCGGCGAGCGCATCGATGCCGCAGACGTCGATCGAGCCTGCGTCGGGCCGGATCAGGCCGGCGATCATGCGCAACGTCGTGGTCTTGCCGGCGCCGTTTGGGCCGAGCAACGCATAGAACTCGCCGGCGCGGACGCAGAGATCGAGGCCGTCGACCGCCGGGCGCTCGAAGCGCTTGACGAGGCCGCGGATGTCGAGGGCGAAGGGTAACGGCTGAAGCATCGCAAGACGCTAGCCGGGACTGGTTTCAGGGTCGTGAATCCGCGCCCGCAATTTGCGGCAGCATCGCAATTTTTCCGAACCGCTTACCCGCTGATATTGAACGCCGCGAGCGCCGCCATATTGACCAATTGCGCGTCGTTGGCCGAGAGCGGCACGATCTGCACCGAACGGTCGAGCCCGACCAGGATCGGCCCGATCACCGTGGCGCCGCCGAGTTCCATCAACATCTTGGTCGAGATCGAGGCCGAGTGGAACGCCGGCATGATCAGCACATTGGCCGGACCGGACAGGCGGCAGAACGGATAGGCTTCGCGCAGCTCCATGTTGAGCGCCACATCGGCGGCCATGTCGCCGTCATACTCGAAATCGACGCGCTCCTTGTCGAGCAATTTCACCGCCTCGCGCACACGGTCGGAGCGTTCGCCCGACGGATGGCCGAAGGTCGAGAAGGCGAGCAGTGCAAGCCGCGGCTCGTAGCCGAGCGAGCGCGCCACCCGCGCCGCCTCGATGGCGATCTCGGCGATGTCGTTGGCGTCGGGCATTTCGGTGACCGCGGTGTCGGCGACCAGCACGGTGCGCCCGCGCGCAAGCACCAGCGAGACGCCCATGACGCGATGGCCGGGCTTGGGATCGATGCAGCGGCGCACATCTTCGAGCGCGACCGAGAAATTGCGCGTCACGCCGGTGACCATCGCATCGGCATCGCCGAGCGCCACCATGCAAGCGGCAAAGTGGTTGCGGTCCTGATTGATCAGACGCAGGCAGTCGCGCTGCAGAAAGCCTTGCCGCTGCAACCGCTCATAAAGATAGGCGGCATAGGCGGTGTTGCGCGACGACAATCGCGCGTTGATGATTTCGATGCCGCTGCCGAACTCGATGCCGAGCGTCTTCGCGGTTTCCTTGACGCGCTCCTCGCGGCCGACCAGAAGCGCGCTGCCAAGGCCTTGCTGGACGAACGAGGTCGCGGCGCGGATCACCTGCTCCTCCTCGCCCTCGGCGAACACGACGCGCTGCGGCTTTCGGCGCAAGCGCTCGAACACCCGCTGCAACAGGCCGGCGATCGGATCGCGCCGGGTGCGCAATTGCTGCTTATAGGCGTCCATATCGACGATCGGCCGGCGCGCGACCTTCGAATCCATCGCCGCCTTGGCCACTGCCGGCGGTATCGACGAAATCAGCCGCGGATCGAATGGCACCGGGATGATGTAATCCGGCCCGTATTTCGGCCGCGCGCCGTATGCGGCGGCGACCTCATCGGGCACGTCCTCACGCGCCAAGTCGGCGAGCGCGTGCGCGGCGGCGATCTTCATCTCCATGTTGATGGCGCGCGCACGCACGTCGAGCGCGCCGCGGAAGATGTAGGGAAAGCCGAGCACATTGTTGATCTGGTTCGGATAGTCCGAGCGGCCGGTCGCCATGATGGCGTCATCGCGCACCGCGGCGACATCTTCGACGGTGATTTCCGGATCCGGATTGGCCATGGCGAAAATGATCGGCTTCTCCGCCATCGCCTTCACCATGTCCTGCGTCACCGCGCCCTTCTGCGAGAGGCCGAAGAACACGTCGGCGCCGTCCATGGCTTCGGCGAGCGTGCGCGCTTGGGTCTTGATCGCGTAACCCGACTTCCATTGGTTCATGCCGGCGGTGCGGCCTTCGTAGATCACGCCCTTGGTGTCGCAAAGGATAAGATTTTCCGGCCGAAAGCCGATGGCGCGAAGAAGTTCGAGGCAGGCGATGCCGGCGGCCCCGGCGCCGTTGCAGACGAGCTTGGTGGTCTTGATCTCGCGGCCGGTGAGTTCCAGCGCGTTGATCAGGCCGGCGGCGGCGATGATGGCGGTGCCGTGCTGGTCGTCATGGAAGACCGGAATGTCCAGCAGTTCGCGCAGCCGCTGCTCGATGATGAAACATTCCGGCGCCTTGATATCCTCGAGATTGATGCCGCCCCAGCTCTTGCCCAGCACTTTCACGCAGTTGATGATTTCTTCGGGATCCTCGGACGAGATTTCCAGATCGATCGAGTCGATGTCGGCGAAGCGCTTGAACAGGACGGCCTTGCCCTCCATCACCGGCTTGGCGGCGAGAGCGCCGCGATTGCCGAGGCCGAGAATGGCGGTGCCGTTGGTGATCACCGCGACGAAATTGCCTTTGGTGGTGTAGTCGTAGGCGCGGCTCTCATCTTCGGCGATGGCGAGCACCGGCACGGCAACGCCAGGCGAATAGGCGAGCGACAGATCGCGCTGCGTCGCCATCGGCTTGGTCGCCACGACTTCGAGCTTGCCGGGCCGCCCCTGGCTGTGAAACAGCAGAGCTTCCTGATCGGTAAAGGTCGGCCGGTTCCCGGTTTTCCGAGCCATTTCAATTCCTTGGCGATGAAGTCACGGCGCGCGGACGGCCGTCAAAATGACGTTAGCGGATGCTAGCCCCAATGCTCAAGAGAACCGTATTTCATGCTTAAATTCGCACGCCGGCGCAACGCGTCACAGTACGATGCATTGAATAAACCGGCATTGCAGAGTAATGCCACCGCCACGCCCCCATTCTTGAGCCATCCGGCACCGTGATGATCAGATTTCTGCTGCGCTTCATCGGCCTCTGCCTGCTGGCCACCGCCTTTGTATTCCTGGTGTATGACGGAGAAAGGTCGATCGTAAACCAGCACCTGACCTACACCGACCTTGAGCAGGCTTGGGCGCTGGTCGATCAGGATCATCTCAATGCGGCCCAGAACTGGTTGAAGGCGAAAGCCGCGTGGGCGTGGGATCCTTACTTTGAAAAGCTGTTTGAGATTCCGATCTGGGCAATTCTGGCCATTGTCGCGATGATCCTCATTCTGCTCGGTCGCAAAAAACGGCCGCTGATCGGCTACGCACGCAACTGAGCGCCCGGCGCATGCGCGCGGCAAAGTGGTCCGGCTGGCGGCGTTGGCTTCGGCCGGCGCTCGTTATTGTTTTGGTTTTGCTGTTGCTGCCGTATGTGATCGCGCCGCTTTACCGGTTCGGCCAACCGGTTTCGACGCCGATGCTGTGGCGCTGGGCGACCGGCGGGCGCGTTGAGCGCATCTTCGTGCCGCTCGACCGCATCGCGCCGATCCTGCCGCTCACCGTCATCCTGGCCGAAGACGGCGGCTTTTGTCATAATCGCGGTATCGATCTTGGCGCGGTGCGCGAGGCGTTGCGCGAAAGCGATGACGACCTCGAAGAGGCGCGCGGCGGTTCGACCATTACGCAGCAGACGGTCAAGAATCTGTTTCTCTGGCCGGGCCGCAGCCTGGTGCGCAAGGCGCTGGAGCTGCCGCTGGCGCTGTGGCTCAACCTAGTGCTGCCGAAGCGGCGGATCATCGAACTTTATCTCAACATCGCCGAATGGGGGCCGAGCGGCCAGTTCGGCGTCGAGGCGGCGTCGCGTTTTGCGTTTCGCAAATCGGCGCGCGAGCTGACGCCTGCCGAGGCCGCCGAACTTGCCGCTATCCTGCCCAATCCGGTCAGCCGCTCGGCGCGCACACCCGGCATTTTGGTGCACCGGCTCGCGGCCCTCTATGCGCGGCGCGCCGCCAGCTATCCTGGTCATGCCGCCTGTCTGCGTAACCCGGCCCGCTAGTGGAGCGGATTTGACATTCGCCACCCACCTGGCGGTGAATTCGTGGAGCGAATGTCAAATCCAAAGCTCCACTAAGACTCATATGTGCGAGCAGTCCTTTGATTTTAACATTCGCATAGAGGGTGCCGAGCGGGGATGCGAATGTTAGAATTCGGACCACTAGCGTCTGGCGCGCCGTTCCTTTATAAGCGCGCCCATTCCGTCATTCCGGGGCGTGCCTAAGGCGCGAACCCGGAATCCGTAACCCGAGCATCGGGAATATGGATTCCGGACTCCTCGCGGAGTTTATCGTCGGGCCGGCCACTTCGAGCCGGACCTGTTGGCTCGGCTCCGGAATGACCAACAGGAGAGAGTATCAGTCATGGCCGTTCCGAAACGAAAAACCTCGCCGTCGCGCCGCGGCATGCGCCGCTCGGCCGACGCGCTCAAGCGGCCGACCTATATCGAGGACAAGGATTCCGGCGAATTGCGGCGCCCGCACCATATCGATCTGAAGACCGGCATGTATCGCGGGCGACAGGTGCTGACCAAGAAAAAGGAAAGCTAGCGGCGGCAAGGCGCGCGTCATGTTCGTTCTTGGCTTTCCGCTGCTGCTCGTTCCCTTCGCCGTCTACAACATGATTGCGTTTTTGACGCCCGGCGTCGGCTGGACCGCGCCGGTCACCACCATTCATATGACCTCCGGCCAGGACTGGGTGATGACCTGGGAAGATCTGCTGATTGCCTTCGCCATCCTGTTGCTGGCGGTCGAAATCCTCAAATCGACGCGCATGGGCCTTCGCTCGATTGTCGATCATGTGCTGGCGATGGCTTTATTCATCGCCATGCTGGTGGAGTTCTTGCTGGTCAAGCAAGCGGGAACATCGACATTCTTTTTGCTGACCATGATCGGGTTGGTGGACGTGCTGGTCGGTTTTATCGTCAGCATCCGCTCGTCGCAGCGTCAGGTCGAGATCGAGCGGGCGACCTAGCGCATGATCCGAAAAGGTCACGCTGCTACAAAGTATCGAGACCGGACCTAAGCGGCGCGCGACAGCGCCCGCCCTATCGGCAGCGGCCGGTAGCTCGTCCCCGCATAGGCGGCAACCGCTACGTCCGGCTCGGCCCGGCGGCGCGCCCGGGCCTGCGGAACCAGCGTTTTGGCTGCGATCAATAGCGTCAGGAATTCTACTTGTGGCCGCACGCAAGCGTAACCGGGGCGACTTGCGCCGGTATTATAATGAGCGATGGGGACAAGTGCCGTGCTCACGTGGGTTGCCACTTCCTGTGCCGAAATGGGACGCCCGCTAGCTCGGGCCGGGACATCCGCTGCTTTCCGCTGTTGAAGTCGCAAACCGCGTGCCGCGCCGGCGGTTGCCTCAATTCAAAGATGGGATTTCCGAATTCTTTATGTTCCTGCGGTACTTTACGGCGAAACTGATGGTCCGTTTTCACACTGTTCGCGGACTGCGGTAATTTCCATGAGGCGCGGGTGAACGACGAAAATCCGCACGATTCATCCGCCCGCCTGGACGCCGGCGAAATCCTCGCTTCCGTCGGCGAAGCCGTCTATCGCTGGGATGTCCAAAGCGACGCGCTGACCTGGAGCGCGAATGCCGGCGAAGTTCTATCGATCGCAAGCCGTGAGGCGATCGCCACCGGCCGGGCGTTTGCGCAATTCCTTGATGCCGATAATTTGCAAGCCCGCTTCGACGCGGTCACGCGCTCGGAACAGCGCGACGAAGGTCGCGGCGTTGGCTATCGCATTCAATACTGCATTCGCCCCGACCCCAAAGCCGACACCAAACTTTGGATCGAAGACACCGGCCGCTGGTTCGCCGGTCCGCATGGCAAACCCATTCGTGCGGACGGTACGGTGCGGGTGATCAACGACCGCCATGAGCGCGAAAGCCGGCTGAACTATCTGGCCAGTTGCGACGATCTGACCGGTGAATTCAACCGGCATCATTTGACTGAAGTGCTGGCAAAGACGCTCGATGAAGCGGTCCGCTTCCGCTCCTCGTGCGGTTTCTTGCTGGTGGCGATCGATAATCTGGCGCGCATCAACGAGTCCTACGGTTTCGACATTGCCGATGAAGTGATCGGCGCAGTCGGCAAGCGCATTCGCAGCCTGATGCGGGGCAAGGACACGCTTGGCCGTTTTTCCGGCAACAAGTTCGGCATTGTGTTGCGCGATTGCTCGCCCGACGACATGGCGATCGCCGCCGAGCGGCTGCTTGCCGGCGTGCGCGATGAAATGCTGCCGACCAGCGTCTCTCCGGTCGCCGCCACCGTGACGATCGGCGGCGTCACCGCGCCGCGCCACGCCCGCACAGTCGTCGAAATCCTTGCGCGCGCCCAGGATGCGCTCGATCGCGCCAAGGACAAGCGGCACGGCTCGTTTCTTCCTTACCGGCCGAGTCTCGAACGCGAGACGCAACGCCTGGAGAATGTGCGCGCAACCGACGAGATCGTTGCCGCACTGAACGAGCGACGGATTTTCCTGGCTTACGAGCCGGTCGCCGGCACGCGCGACCGCAAACATGCCTTCCACGAATGCCTGATGCGCGTGCGTCGCACCGACGGCAGTCTGCTCGGCGCCAGCGATGTGGTGCCGGTCGCCGAACGGCTCGGACTGGTGCGAATTCTCGACCACCGCGTGCTCGAACTCGTGATTGAAGAACTTGCCGCCGCCCCGTCGCTGCGCACCAGCGTCAACGTCTCACCCGGCTCGACCACCGATCCGGATTGGTGGGCGGGTTTAGGCTCGATGTTGCGCGTCCATTCCGGCATCGCCGAACGGCTGACCATCGAAATTACCGAAAGCGCGGCGATCCACGACATCGACGAAACCCGCGGCTTCGTCGCGCGCGTGAAAGATCTCGGCTGTCGCATCGCCATCGACGATTTCGGCGCCGGCTACACCTCGTTCCGCAATTTGCGCAAGCTCGGCGTAGATATTGTCAAGATCGACGGCGCTTTCGTGCAGAACATGCTGCGCTCGGAAGACGACCGCGCTTTCGTGCGCACGCTGGTCGAGCTCGGCAAGCGGCTGAAATTAGCCACCGTCGCCGAATGGGTGCAGGACGAACAATCCGCGAAAATGCTGGAAGCGTGGGGCTGCGATTATTTGCAGGGTGCGCTGATCGGCTTGGCGACGATCGAGCGGCCGTGGCAAGAAGACCGGACGCCAATGGTCGCACGCGGCGCTTAAGCTAACGCTGCGGTCCTGAAAGACTAAGCTCGCGTTCGGCGCGGAACACGTTGCCGTAAAGATTGGCAATCCACTGCCTTCCGCTCGACGTCACATTGAGATAGCGGATCGCAGTCTGGATGTGCGCGGAAACGCTGTTCCAGTAGAACTGCGGGTATTTGTCGGTAAGGTCGGCGGGCGTCGCATAACCCAGCTGCCGGTTCATCCCGACTTCCTCGAATTCGAGATAGAGCGCGTTGGCCTTGCGCAGGTAATGCGGGTCGCCAAGCTGGCCGATCAGATCGGCCGCGCGCACCAGCGAACCCTCCTCGTTGTCCTCGTTATCGCCTGCGCCGCCCGGCGACGGAAACCGCGTGTATTCGATGGCGTCGGCAATCCTCGCTGCATCGAGAATTTCCGAATTTCCGATGCGGTCCATGACGTAAAGTTTCGACCGGTCGACGTGGAACGGAGTCAGCGCCGCGTCGGAAGAGCCGCGCGGAAGCTTGGTTTTTTTTCCATTCGTATCGATGACATAGCCGTCAGGGCCGTCGCCTTGCAGAATGCCGCGCACATAGCCGATGTCGTGCAGCAGGCAGGCGACCAGGACGTGGGCGAAATCGATCGGATAAGTCGGGGTGAGCAGCGCGCGGCCCTTCATGATGTCGTAGCCGACCTGGGTCACCAGCATCGTATGCTCGACGTTGTGATAGAGGGCGTCGCTGTTGCCGATGCACTCCAGCGAAATCCGGGCCACCGCCGGAATAAGCTCGGTCAGCGTCGCGTCGACCGAACCAAATCTGCGGCTCAGATGTTCGCTCAGATAAGCGCTCAGGCCTTCCGCCGCCAATTCAGGAACGGTGATCAATGAAGCCCCCCGCTTGCTCACGGCATTCCCACAACCGCAATGATAATGCCCCGGACATCGCCGAGGTTAGCAAGATTTCCGATACTGAGGGGCGTTGGTCGTTAATCTAATGCTAACTTGACGGCTTGACCGATTAATCAGTTTCCGCCCGTCAGCTTGTCGACTTTCCTCTGCATCTCATCGAGCTGACGCTTGAGATCGTCGATATCGCCGGTCTTCGACGGCGGCCTGCCCACTTGGTCATCGGCCTCAGCGCCCTCTCGCCGAGCAAACGGTGTGAACATGGCAAATGCGCGCTCGAACATCTCCATGTTGCGCCGAACCTGCTCTTCGAGCGCGCCGAACGGACTACCGCCGAAGGCTTGCGCCATCTGATTACGGAATTTTTCTTGCTCGCGCGTCAGCGAATCGATGGAGACTTCGAGATAGCGCGGCACCAGCATCTGCATGCTGTCGCCATAGAAGCGGATGAGCTGACGCAGAAAAGCGATCGGCAGAAGATTCTGTCCTTCTTTGTTTTCCTGTTCGAAGATGATCTGCGTGAGCACGGAGCGGGTGATCTCCTCGCCGGTCTTGGCGTCGAACACGACGAAATCCTCGCCGGTTTTGACCATACTGGCCAGGTCTTCCAGCGTGACGTAGGTACTGGTGCCGGTGTTGTAGAGCCGCCGATTGGCGTATTTCTTGATAATGATCGGTTCTGCAGCGGGCTTGGAGAGTGTTTCGGGCATGTCGCGGGACCACGCGGGTTTACCCTGTCAAAATAGGCGGTTTCCGGTGGCGCGGCTACCGTTTTGTGCAACGGCTTGAGGCACGATAGCGTGCCGGGATCCGGCCGAAAGTGCGGGCCAAACGCGCTGATCGTCCGACGCATGGCAGTAATGCGACGCCTTCCCGTCTTGTCGGGCGCTCCTCCTATCCCTATGACATAGGTCAACGACGCCGCGGTCGATCCGCGCTTTTCATTTCCGCCCGCAAAGGAGTCCCCCCATGCAAGACGACATCGTCATCGTCGGCGCGGTTCGCACGCCGGTCGGCGCGTTCAACGGGGCATTTGGCAATACGCCGGCCCATGACCTCGGCAAAGTCGCAATCAAAGCGGCGATCGATCGGGCCGGCGTCGAAGCGCCGCGCGTTTCGGAAGTGATTTTGGGGCAAATTCTACAAGCCGGTCAGGGTCAGGGTCCTGCGCGACAAGCTTCGATCAATGCCGGCATTCCGGTCGAGATTCCCGCCTATAGCGTCAACATGCTGTGCGGCTCGGGGTTGCGTGCGGTCGCGCTCGGCTATCAGGGCATCGCCAATGGCGACACCGAGATCGCGGTCGTCGGCGGCCAAGAATCGATGAGCATGGCGCCGCACTGCGCGCATCTGCGTGGCGGCGTGAAGATGGGCGACTTCCAGATGGTCGACACCATGATTAAGGACGGCCTGTGGGACGCCTTCAACGGCTATCACATGGGCAACACCGCGGAGAACGTCGCGCGGCAATGGCAAATCACCCGCGCCCAGCAGGATGCATTCGCGGTCGCCTCGCAGAACAAGGCCGAAGCCGCGCAGAAGGCCGGCAAGTTCAAGGACGAGATCGTTCCCGTCACTATCAAAAGCCGCAAGGGCGACATCGTCGTCGACACCGACGAATACCCCAAGCAGGGCGTCACACTGGAGTCGGTGTCCAAATTAAAGCCTGCCTTCGACAAGGAAGGCACGGTCACCGCCGCCAGCGCCTCGGGCATCAACGACGGCGCCGCCGCGATGGTGCTGATGAAAGCAAGCGAAGCGGCCAAGCTCGGCAAGACGCCGCTTGCGCGCATCGTGTCGTGGGCGCAAGCCGGTGTCGATCCGAAGATCATGGGTACCGGCCCGATCCCGGCCTCACGCGCCGCGCTGAAGAAAGCCGGCTGGAGCATCAACGACCTCGATCTGGTCGAGGCCAACGAAGCGTTCGCAGCGCAAGCCTGCGCGGTCAATAAGGACCTCGGCTGGGACACCAGCAAGGTCAACGTCAACGGCGGCGCCATCGCCATCGGCCATCCGATCGGCGCGTCCGGCGCGCGTATCCTGGTGACGCTGCTTTACGAAATGCAGAAGCGCAACGCGAAAAAGGGCCTGGCCACGCTCTGCATCGGCGGCGGCATGGGCATCGCCATGTGTGTGGAGCGCTAGCCGGCTGCAATTGCGACTGTCGAAAGGCGTCATGGCCGGGCATAGCCCGTCGACGACGGGCGTGAACGCCCTTTTGCCCGGCCATCCACGTCTTTAAGGTAGCCGCAAAGACGCGGATGCCCGGCTCGGGCGGCCATAAAAAAGGGAGGACATCATGCCACGCGTTGCAGTGGTCACGGGCGGTACGCGCGGCATCGGCGCGGCAATCAGCAAGGCGCTCAACGCG
>JASHSY010000047.1 GCA_030040825.1 Xanthobacteraceae bacterium | reverse complement strand
GGCATGATCCTGTTCATTGCCTCGGAGGTGATGTTCTTCGTCGCCTGGTTCTGGGCTTATTTCAACACCGCGCTGTTTCCGGCCGAGCTCAGGGATGTGACGCGTTCGGCCTTTCTCGGCGGCGTGTGGCCGCCCAAGGGCGTCCATACATTTGATCCGTGGCATCTGCCGCTGTTGAACACGCTGATCCTGCTTACCTCGGGCACCACGGTCACCTGGGCGCATCACGCGCTGCTGGAGAACAAGCGCAAGGGCCTGATCTGGGGACTGGTGCTGACCATTGCGCTCGGCCTGAGCTTCACCGCCTGCCAAGCCTGGGAATACGCTCATGCCGCGTTTCACTACTCCGGCAACATCTACGGCGCGACGTTCTTCATGGCGACCGGCTTCCATGGCGCCCACGTCATCATCGGCTCGATCTTCCTGATCGTTTGCCTGGTTCGCGCGATCAACGGACAATTCACGCCGAAGCAGCATCTCGGCTTTGAGTTTGCCGCCTGGTATTGGCACTTCGTCGACGTGGTCTGGCTGTTCCTGTTCGCCTGCATCTACGTGTGGGGCGCCGGAACCCTGCCGGAGTAGAGCGGACGCTTGGCTGTTCCCGGACGCGGTGCGCCACAACGTTGGCGCACCGCCGATCCGGGATCTTCCACGTACCCCGCGCCGGAAGCCATTTCAGTTTCTGCAGCGCAGTGCTTTGGCGCGGCCCCGGATACTCTGGCAATGAGTGCGAGGATCGATGGCCGAAAATCGGATTGACTCGCTATCGGGCGCGATCCTCGCCGGCCTGTCCTGTGCGTGCCCACGCTGCGGGCGAGGTAAGCTGTTCGTGGGCTTCGTGACATTACGGCCCCGCTGCGAGGTGTGCGGCCTTGATTACAGCTTCGCCGATTCCGGCGACGGCCCGGCCGTCTTCATCATGTTTCTGGCCGGCTTTATCGTCGTCGGCGCGGCTCTGATAACTGAGGTCCTGTATCAGCCGCCCTATTGGGTGCACGCCGCGTTATGGCTGCCCTTGATCCTTATTGTCACGCTGGGGCCGTTGCGGCCAATGAAGGGCCTGATGATCGCCCTGCAGTACCACCACAAGGCCCACGAGGGGCGCTTCGGCAAATAACGCCGCCCCCGCTTCCTGAGGCCCCTTGGTTGGGCTCCCAGGAGTGCGGGCGGCGCGAAGTACGCGTCAGCTTAGGCTTCGGTTTTACTTGGCCTTCGGCAGCGGCGCTGGGCTCTTCGAGAGCGTATCGAGATACGCGATCAGGTCGGCACGCTGCTTCTCGTTCGAGATCCCGGCGAAGGTCATGGCCGTGCCGGGAACATCGGCGCGCGGATCAGATATCCATTTGTCGAGCGCAGCGAAGGTCCACTTGCCGCCCTTGGCCTTCAAGGCTGGGGTATAGTTGAAACCCGCCACCGAAGCGACCGGGCGATCGACGACGCCGTAGAGATCGGGGCCGATCTTGTTGCCTTGGCCTTCCTGAAGGTTGTGGCAAATCTGGCACTGCTTGGCGACCTGCGCGCCGTGTTCGGCAGAGGCGCTGGCAAGCAGGGTATTCAACGCCTGCGAACCGCCGGCCGATTGCTCCGCTTTGGCCGCGCCTTCGGAGGACGCGTTCGCCTCCTTGGGGTGGAACGCCCCGTCGACAATATGCAGCACTTGCAAGAACAATGCGGTTCCCAGGATCACGCCGAGAACCTTGTTGACCTTATACTCGTTCATCGTTGAACCGCTCCCAACGGTAACAGAAGGACAAAGAAAACCGGGAATTTCCCGGATTAACCCCGTACGTCGAGGTGGTTTTCTCGCCTTCCGTCGTTTCCCAATCTGCCCCGATCACGGCCCCGTTTTGATGGTTCCGGCGCCGCGCCGTCGGCACATGCATATCAAATACATGTTTATCGTGCAACGGTACCCCCCTGACCTGCGTCCCTGCGGGCTGGGTTTTTGCACCATGAATGTGGGCGAGCGGGCTGGCGTTGAATTGGGCGATCCAAAAGGTTGCGGACGGCGGAGTGGGCGTCGAACTCTGACGGAAATCCTAGCGGCGTCTTTTCTTGGCACCAGTGGGAGTTATCCGCCTCCGTCCGGCTGCCGGTTCGCGGCGCAGCGGACGATGTTCCAAATTCGGCAAAAACTTCCGTCCTTCGGCGAGGAGAAAATCCCTTAACGCGCGGGCGGCCGGCATCATCCGCTTTGCGGTCAATCGGACGACGAACCATTGCCGGACCTCCGGAAGACCGACGATGTCGAGCGCAACGAGGCGGCCATCGCCAATTTCCGCGGCAATCGTGTGAGCAGAGATGAATGCGATGCCGAGACCCGCCATCACGGCCTGCTTGATCGTCTCGTTTGAACCAATCTCCATGCCGATACGAGCCTTGATGCGGTTCCGCGCCAGGAAGCGCTCGGCCATCAATCGGGTGCCGGAGCCGCTCTCGCGCATCAAGACGGTTTCGCCGGCAATCTCTTGCGGCGGAATGGAGTGTCGATTGGCTAGAGGATGACCGGGCGGCGCGATGACGACCTGCGGATGATCGCCGATCGGCGTGCTCTCCACATCGACAGCTTCCGGCGGCCGGCCCATGATCGCTACGTCGAGACGTCCAGCCTTAAATGCGGCGACCGTGTCTTCGCGGTTGCCGACGATGAGCTCCAGGGCGATGCCGGGATGGACGTGCGCGAACGCCGCGAGCATTTGCGGGGCAAAATATTTCGCCGTGGATACCACACCGACGGTGACGCGTCCGCCGGTCAGTGATTTCAGCGCTGCCACACCGGCAGCGCAGTCGCCAAGCACGGCCTCGATCCGTTCGGCCGCCGCCAGCACCTCCCGGCCGGCAGCGGTTAGAGTCAGCTCGCGGCCACTACGTTCGAACAGCGGCAGCCCGACGTCCGTTTCGAGCTGGCGCATCTGCATGGTGACCGCGGGAGGCGTGACATTGCAGGCGTCGGCAGCGGCCGCGAAGCTGCCGCCGCGCACGGCCGCGGAGAGAAGCCGTAGTTGCTTGATCGTCGTATTTTTCATCGTTGCTCAGTTTATCTGATCGCCATTCAGTTTATCTGAATGTAGCAATAAGATATTGCAAATTTACTTAATGAGCAACCGTTCTTATGGTGTTTCCGGAAATGGAGGACATCATGGGTCAAATGGGCAACTTTACTAAGATTCAAGACGCCAAGCAGCGCTATAAGTCCGGTGTCATTCCGTACGCCACAATGGGTTATTGGGAACCTGACTACCAAGTCAAGGATACGGACATCCTCGCGATGTTTCGCGTCACCCCCCAGCCCGGGGTAGACCCGATCGAGGCCGCGGCCGCAGTCGCCGGCGAATCCTCAACGGCGACTTGGACCGTGGTTTGGACCGATCGTTTGACGGCCTGCGAAATTTATCGCGCCAAGGCCTACCGGGTAGACCCGGTTCCCAATACCGGTCCCGGCACCGCAACCGAGGCTCAGTATTTTGCCTACATCGCCTATGACATCGATCTGTTCGAGCCCGGCTCGATCGCGAACCTCACGGCGTCGATCATTGGTAACGTGTTCGGCTTCAAGGCAGTGAAGGCGCTGCGTCTTGAAGATATGCATATCCCAATCGCCTATCTGAAGACCTTCCAGGGCCCGGCCACCGGCATCGTCGTCGAGCGCGAGCGGCTTGACAAATTCGGCCGTCCGCTGCTCGGCGCTACCACCAAGCCAAAGCTCGGACTTTCGGGCCGCAACTACGGTCGCGTCGTCTATGAGGCGCTGAAAGGCGGTCTGGACTTCGTGAAAGATGACGAGAACATCAATTCGCAGCCGTTCATGCACTGGCGCGACCGCTATCTCTATTGCATGGAGGCGGTGAACAGGGCGCAAGCTGCCACCGGCGAGGTCAAGGGGCATTATCTCAATGTCACGGCCGGTACGATGGAGGAGATGTACGAGCGGGCGGAATTCGCCAAGCAGCTCGGCTCGGTCATCATCATGATAGACCTCGTGATCGGCTACACCGCTATCCAGTCGATGGCCAAGTGGGCGCGCAAGAACGATATGATCCTGCACTTGCATCGTGCAGGCAATTCCACCTATTCACGCCAGAAGAGCCACGGGATGAACTTCCGCGTCATCTGCAAATGGATGCGCATGGCGGGTGTGGATCACATTCACGCCGGCACGGTGGTCGGAAAGCTCGAGGGCGACCCTCTCATGGTCAAGGGCTTTTACGACACCTTGCGTAGCACCGACACCAAGGTGAACCTGCAGAACGGCCTTTTCTTCCCGCAGGAGTGGGCCTCCTTGAACAAGGTCATGCCGGTGGCCTCGGGCGGCATTCATGCCGGCCAGATGCACCAGCTGCTGGACTATCTCGGCGAAGACGTTGTGCTGCAGTTCGGCGGCGGCACGATCGGTCACCCCATGGGCATCCAGGCTGGCGCTACCGCCAACCGCGTTGCGCTCGAAGCCATGGTGCTGGCGCGCAATGAGGGTCGCGATATCCGCAACGAGGGCCCGGAAATCCTTCGCGATGCTGCCAAATGGTGTCAGCCGCTGCGTGCCGCCCTCGACACTTGGGGCGAGATCACCTTCAACTACACCTCAACCGATACGTCCGACTTCACTCCAACCGCTGTCGCCGTCTGAGAAATGACTGCAAGCTCCCAGGAGAGACTGACATGCGCGTGACCCAGGGTACTTTCTCGTTTCTTCCCGATCTGACGGACCGGCAAATTTCGGACCAGATTGAGTATTGCCTGCGCCAGGGATGGGCGGTGGGCGTGGAGTTCACCGATGACATTCATCCCCGCAATACCTACTGGGAAATGTGGGGCCTGCCGATGTTCGATCTACGCGATGCCGCCGGCGTGATGGCGGAGGTGCGCGCCTGCCGTGAGACCCATCCGGATGTCTATGTGCGGCTCACTGCGTTCGATTCGACGCGGGGATGGGAAACGGTGCGCTTGTCGTTCCTGGTCCAGCGTCCGGCCGAAGAGCCCGGCTTCCGTCTTGAGCGGACCGAAGCGGAGGGCCGCAGCATTCGCTACGGCCTTAGCGCCTACGCCATCGATCGACCGGTCGGCGAGCGTTACAAATCGAAACAGGCGAATGCGGCACAAGGCGACTCACCATGAGCATTCCCGGGCCTGCGGCCGGTTTCGAGGCGGCCTCGGCTGAGGTCATCGACCTGAAAGCGCTGCAGGCGGACAGCGATATCGCTGCGCCCATGGCCGAACTCGATCGCGATCTCGTCGGACTCGCGCCGGTCAAGCAGCGCATTCGCGAGATCGCGGCATTTTTGCTGGTAGCGCGCGCGCGAGAGCGAGTCGGACTCGCGGCGGGCCCGCCGACGCTGCACATGGCATTCACTGGCAATCCAGGCACCGGCAAGACGACGGTGGCGCTGCGTATGGCGGGCATCCTTCATCGCCTCGGCTACGTGCGCAAAGGCCATCTTGTCTCGGTCACGCGTGACGATCTGGTCGGCCAATACATCGGCCACACCGCGCCGAAAACCAAGGACGTGCTGAAGCGAGCCATGGGTGGCGTGCTGTTCATCGACGAGGCTTATTATCTGCATCGTCCGGAGAATGAGAAAGATTACGGGCAGGAGGCGATCGAGATCCTGCTGCAAGTTATGGAGAATCAGCGGGAGGACCTCGTGGTCATCCTGGCCGGCTATCGCGACCGCATGGCAAGCTTCTTCGTCTCGAACCCGGGCTTCCGCTCACGCATCGCGCATCACATCGATTTTCCCGACTACGACGCAAGCGAGTTGCTTGCTATCGCGGAGCTGCTGGCAGCGCAAAGCGATTATCGCCTGAGCCCGGCCGCGCGCGAAGCGATGATCGAATACATCACGCGGCGCCAGCAGCAGCCGAGCTTCTCCAACGGCCGCTCAATCCGCAACGCACTTGACCGCGCCCGGCTGCGCCAAGCCATGCGATTGTACGCCGGTAACGCAGTTGCTACCCGGGAAGCCTTGCAAACCATTGAAGCCGAGGACATTCGGGCAAGCCGGGTGTTTGCGACCTGAGCTGATCAGGTGCCCGTCGTAAGGGGAAACTGCGATGGACAAGATCGGGCTGGAACAACACCTTGAGGCGTGGGCCAAAACCGACGCTTTGCGTCAGGCTGCGGCGTCCACCGTGGCGGCGCTGGCAACAGCTTGCCGGGATCTGGCCACCATCATTGCCGCCGGTCCGCTTGCCGGAAATCTTGCTGCGCATCGCAATGAGGGCAAAGCCGGCGATGTCCAAACCGAGCTTGACGTGCGCGCCAACGCGCTCCTTGTCGAGGCGCTCGAAAACGCTCCGGTCGCCGCCGTCGCCTCCGAGGAAATGGATGCGCCTCTGCCGCTAAACGCCGGCGCGCCGATCGTGGTCGCCCTCGATCCGCTTGATGGCTCGTCCAATATCGGGGCTAACGTGTCGATTGGCACCATCTTCTCTCTGCTGCCTAGCTTGCCCAACAGCAGCGGAGCGGAAGCCTCGGCATTTCTACGCCCAGGGCGCGAACAAATCGCCGCCGGTTATGTCCTCTACGGGCCGCAGACGGCTCTTGCGCTCACGCTCGGGGCCGGCACCGATGTTTTTACACTCGATGCAACGAGTGGTCATTTTGTCCGTACCGGTGCTCATGTCCGGGTTCCGCCGCAGACGCGCGAATTTGCAATCAACGCCTCCAACTACCGCCACTGGGATGCACCGGTCCAGAGCTGGTTCGACGACTGTCTGGCCGGCGCCGAAGGGCCGCGAGGCGAGAACTTCAACATGCGTTGGATCGCCTCGATGGTCGCCGAGACACATCGGATCTTGATGCGCGGCGGCGTCTATGTTTATCCCGGCGACGCCCGGCCCGGTTACGGTAGCGGCCGGCTACGCCTGATTTACGAAGCAAATCCGATGGCCTTGCTGATCGAGCAAGCCGGCGGCTATGCTTCAACCGGCACCGAGCGAATACTCGACCGCACGCCGCGCCTCCTGCATGAACGCGTGCCGTTGGTATTCGGTGCGCGCGAGGAAGTAGAGCGTATCGATCGATATCAATGCGGCGACATTCCCAAGGGCCACACGTCGCCGCTGTTCGCCCGGCGTGGGCTGTTCGTCTGAAAATTCGTTGCGGGGCGCGGCAGAGTCGTGTCAGTCAAACATCCCATCATCTCGGTTACCGGCTCCTCAGGTGCCGGTACCACGTCGGTGCGGCGGACGTTCGAACAAATATTCCGTCGCGAGGGCATCGCTGCCGCCTTTATCGAAGGGGATGCCTTCCACCGCTACGATCGCAACGGCATGAAGACCGCGATCGCGGATGAGATGAGCAAGGGAAATTCCACCTTCAGCCATTTTGGCGCCAGTGCCAATCTGCTGGAAGAGCTGGAAGCGCTATTCCGCGAATACGGCGAGCGCGGCACCGGTCGGACACGCCACTACGTTCATAACATCGAGGAGTCGGAATTTTACAAACAGCCGGCCGGCACCTTCACCGCATGGGAGGATCTACCGAGCGCGACTGAGCTGCTGTGCTACGAGGGACTGCATGGCGCTGTCGTCACCGACGCAGTGAACACAGCCAGATATGCCGACCTGAAGATCGGCGTCGTGCCCGTGATCAATCTCGAGTGGATTCAGAAAATCCATCGCGACAAGGAAGAACGCGGTCATTCCGAAGAGGCGATCGTCGACACCATTCTGCGGCGGATGTCCGATTACGTGCATGTAATCTGTCCGCAATTCACCCAGACCGACATCAATTTCCAGCGCGTGCCGACCGTAGACACCTCGAATCCGTTTATCGCGCGCTGGATACCGACGCCCGACGAATCGATGGTGGTGATCCGCTTCCGCAATCCGCGCGGCATCGATTTCTCTTACCTCGTGACGATGATCCTCGGCAGCTTTATGTCGCGCGCGAATTCGATCGTCATCCCTGGCAACAAGCTCGACCTTGCCATGCAACTCATTCTGACGCCGATGATTCTCCAGCTGGTGGAGAAACGGCGGCGCGCCATCTGAGAGAGCCGTGCCAATGAATGTGGTGACGCCCCAAATTTCGCAGCGGATCGATCAGCCGATCACTGCTGCGTTGCGCGTGTTGGCGATGGATGCGGTGGAGACGGCGAAATCCGGCCACCCGGGCGCCCCAATGGGTTTGGCCGAAGTTGCCGCGGTGCTCTGGCGCCGTTACCTGCGTCACAATCCGGCAAATCCGGCGTGGCCGGACCGCGACCGCTTTGTGCTGTCAAATGGCCACGCGTCGGCGCTTCTCTATGCTCTGCTTCATCTGACCGGTTACGATCTGCCCCTTACGGAGCTCAGACGCTTCCGCCAGCTCAACTCGAAAACCCCAGGCCATCCCGAACTTGGCATTACCCCCGGGGTGGAGACCACGACCGGCCCGCTCGGTCAGGGTTTCGCCAATGCAGTGGGGATGGCGATCGCCGAGAAGACGCTGGCCGCGCAATTCAACCGCCCCGGTCACACGATCATCGACCATCGCACGTTCGTGATCGTTGGCGATGGTTGCCTCATGGAGGGCGTCAGCCATGAAGCCGCCTCGTTGGCTGGCCGCCTTAAACTTGGCAAGCTCATTGCCCTCTATGACGATAACGGTATCTCGATCGATGGCGCGGTCGCCGAATGGTTTGCCGACGACACGGCAAAGCGGTTCGAGGCGTATGGCTGGCATGTGGTGGCCGGTGTCGACGGCCACGATCCGATCGCGATCGACGCCGCCCTTGCGGCGGCTCTCGCCGAACCGACGCGGCCGAGCCTTATTTGCTGCAAGACAGTGATCGGGCGCGGTGCACCCACCAAACAGGGGCATCATGACACCCACGGCACCCCGCTTGGCGCCGAGGAGGTCGCACGCGTGCGCACAGCACTCAACTGGCCCCACGCGCCGTTCGAGGTCCCCGACGCCGTCGCCGAGGCGTGGGATGCCCGTCGGCAAGGCGCCGCGACGGAAGCGGCGTGGAATCACCGCTTCGAGCAATACCAGATCGCGCATCCCGAACTCGCGGCTGCGTTCACCCGCCGCATGCGCGCCGCGCTACCGGAAAGCTTCGCCACAGCGAGTGATGCATTCGTCGCAGCCGTCGTGGCAAAGGGCGAGACGGTGGCTACGCGCAAGGCTAGTCAGAACGCGATCGCAGCATTCGCCCGCGAATTGCCGGAACTCTTCGGCGGCTCGGCCGATCTGGCGCACTCAAATCTGACGACCCACCCGCTCACGCAGCCGATCACGCGCGATCCGGCGGGTAATTCGATCTTCTACGGCGTGCGCGAGTTTGGCATGACGGCGATTGCCAATGGCATCGCGCTGCATGGCGGCTTGCTGCCCTATGTGGCGACCTTCCTGGTGTTCTCCGATTATGCGCGCAACGCCATCCGCATGAGCGCGCTGATGCGCCAGCGTGTGGTGCACGTGCTCACCCACGACTCGATTGGCCTCGGCGAAGACGGTCCAACGCATCAGCCGGTGGAGCACGTGGAATCGCTCCGCCTGATCCCGAATCTCGATGTTTGGCGTCCATGCGATGCCGTCGAAACCGCGGTCGCTTGGCGCAACGCGGTCGAACGGACGAAGGGACCGACGGCGCTCGCATTGTCGCGGCAGGCGTTGCCGCATCAACCGCGGACCGGCGAGCAGATCGACGCAATCCGCCGTGGCGGCTACGTGCTGGTCGAGCCGACGATGCCGCCGGTGGCAATTATCGTCGCGACCGGCTCGGAGGTGCATCTGGCGCGCGCCGCCGCTTCGCTGCTGGCGACCGAAGGTTTACATGTGCGGGTCGTCTCGATGCCGTGCGTTGAGATATTCGACGCTCAGGATGCCGCGTGGCGACATGCCGTGCTGCCGCCGCATCTACCGGTCGTTGCCGTTGAGGCCGGTGCCACGCGCGGTTGGTGGCGCTACGCCGGCCGCGGCGGCGCCGTGATTGGCCTGGACCGCTTCGGTGAATCGGCGCCGGCGCCCGACCTGTTTGCGCATTTCGATTTCACGCCGGAACGCATCGTTGCCGCAGTCCGCCAGGTGACCGCCGCCGGTAGCGGATCCGAGATTTGACAGTCAGCTCATCAGGAGAAAATCGATGCCGCTCATCTCCATGCGTCAGCTTCTCGACCACGCCGCCGAAAAAGGCTACGGCGTGCCGGCGTTCAACGTCAACAACATGGAGCAGATCAAGGCGATCATGGAAGCTGCGCGCGAGACGAAGAGCCCAGTGATCCTGCAGGGCTCCGCTGGCGCGCGCAAATACGCGGGCGAGCCCTTCCTTCGCCATCTCGTTGCTGCTGCGGTCGAAACCTATTCGGAGCTGCCGATTGTCATGCATCAGGACCACGGCGCGTCACCCGACGTGTGCATGGGCGCAATCCGCTCCGGCTTTACTTCGGTGATGATGGACGGTTCGCTCAAGGCTGACGCCAAAACGCCTGCCGATTACACATATAATGTTGCGGTCACCCACAAGGTGGTCGAACTGGCGCACGCAGTTGGCGTCTCGGTCGAAGCCGAGCTCGGCTGCCTTGGTTCGCTGGAAACGCTCACTGGCGATAAGGAGGACGGTCACGGCGCTGAGGGCAAGCTGTCACGCGAGCAGCTCCTGACCGATCCCGATGAAGCGGCGCGTTTCGTCGACGAAACGCAGTGTGACGCGCTGGCGATTGCCATCGGTACCTCGCACGGCGCGTACAAGTTCAAGCGCCAGCCGACCGGCGATGTGCTCGCCATCGATCGTATCAAGGCGATCCACGCGCGCTTGCCCAACACGCACTTGGTGATGCACGGCTCCTCGTCAGTGCCGCAAAATCTACTCCAGGAAATCCGCTGCTATGGCGGCGATATCCGCGAAACTTATGGCGTGCCGATTGACGAGATTCGGGAGGGCATCCGCCACGGCGTGCGCAAGGTCAACATCGATACCGACATCCGCCTCGCGATGACCGCCGCCATGCGTCGCATCATGAAAAAGAGCTCGTGGGAATTCGATCCGCGCAAATTCCTACAGGCGGCGATGGACGAGACCAAGAAGGTCTGCGTCGAGCGGTTCGAGGCGTTTGGATGCGCCGGGCAGGCACCGGATATCTGCCCAATCGAACTCGATGTTATGGCCCAGCGCTACCGCGCAGGCGCGCTTCGCCAAGTGGTGCATTGAGACCTAGCGGGGGGCCCCACACCGGGGCCGAAGCTCAGCGAGGGGCTGGTTTGGGCTCTACCGCTGCGAGTATTCTCGCCAAATCGTCGCACACGATAACCACGTCCGTTCGCAATCTTTCCCAAGTGTCGAGATCCAGGGGGAACCACTCTTTGGCAGCCACGGTGGCGGCCCTGTGGTTTTTGAATTCGTTGAGGGTATTTTGTACGCGTTCCTGAACGCTATCAACCAGGCGGCCCCATTCGTCTTTGCTTATCATCGTCATTTCTCCAGCGCGGGGAATAAACGGTCGGGTGTCGCGCTACACCGCTATTGAGACGGTCTAATCCAGACAACGCTTAGAACGACGCCGATGCGCTGCCAACCATTCATTATGATGGCCATTCCGAATGGCCATTTCGAGTTGCGCGGCGATCCTCGAGCCGGATGATCCGATGATCTCGCTCCGCCACTGTAGACAGCTTTTTCCAACTCCCCTATAAAGTCCGGGCGAAGGGGCGCCCTGCGCTCTAACTTCCAACACAATGCTGCAAATCGTCCTTCGCGCTTGCCAGATGCTCCTGCAGCGTCGGCAGCTATGTGAGCCAGTTATGAGGTGACCGGTTATGAGTACGTCATTGCCAAAATCTGACGGTTCTTCCTTTCTCGTTTGCGAAGATGTGCGGGAGGAGGTCAATAATAAGCTTAGCGTTATTGGCGTCTTCCAAAACGACGAAGTTGCTCTTCAAAAGGAAGTTTTGATTCCATCTCTCATGGCTGTCTTGTTTGCGCGTGGAGGGGAGGGGTCTTGTGAAACAAGCGTCTCACTTACCGATCCCGAAGGTCAGACGGTGATTCAAAGTCCGAGACAAACGGTCGTTCTCGAGAAAGATAAAATTCATCTGGCAGCAGTTCGGGTGCTGGCCCCACACCTCATTGTTGGGAAATACACAATCAAATTTTCGTTTGACGACGAAACGATTGAACGCGCTTTCGAAGTGAAACAGGCATAGCGGTCGACGCTGCTTGCTTTTACACCCTCGGGCTTGCCGGCGTATTACCTGTCCAAGTCGCAAACGCCGCGCGTTTGTTGATCGATGATGGCGCTACTGGAGCGTTTTGAATTCGTCGTTTCGCATCGTTCAGGCGGGTCCTAGCGTTATCCGTGCGATCGCCATGTATTCGACGAACGCACTCGCACAGTTGGACACTTGATCCTGTACGCGCTGAATTGCCCGACGCACGTCGGGTGGCAGCGGCTCTTCGTCGCCAGAATATATTTCAAGCATCTCATCGCATTCCCTCGACGCTTCCGCAATTTCTTTAAAAATGTACTTTACATTTGGAATTTCCGTCCGATTTTTCGCCGCTGTTATCACCCCCCGGTACATGGATTCCAATTCTGCCACATGACTATTCAAGGCTTGAATGGGTTCTTGCGCAAAATCTGCATCGCCCATTATCTCCTCCTTTTCCAGTTCGAAGATAACTCCCGCCGATGCCCACTGCGACACATGTCTCAAAGTTGGCGTGATCGACAGCAATTCCTACAACGAGTGCGCTTGCCGCTGTTGGTCGGTGTTACTTTGGACAGGCCGTAATTCCATCAATGTTTGTCGCTATTCGCTGAGCGTGCTGCGGCCCAGCCGGCGTCGCTGAGATGCCATTTGTCCCCCTCACGCGTAAGAAACGCGCTTCTAAAGCGCAAATCGTCGAAAAGCGCTTGTGGGACCGTGCAAATCTCCCGGCCCCTGCCGTTT